>CAIKSH010000201.1 GCA_903830015.1 uncultured Solirubrobacterales bacterium
GACGGCCGCGAGGTCGAGGCGCCGGAGGGCATGATGCTCGCCGACGCCGCCCTGGAGTACGGCGAGACCGAGATCCCCGTCTTCTGTTACAACAAGAAGATCGGGCCGCCGGTCGGCGCCTGCCGGATGTGCCTGGTGGAGATCGAGGGCATGGGCGGCAAGCTCCAGGCCGGCTGCAGCGTGCCGGTGCGCGAGGGGCTCGAGGTGAAGCTCGACACCCCGGAGGTCAAGGCGGCCCAGGAGTCGGTGCTCGAGTTCATCCTCATCAACCACCCGCTCGACTGCCCGGTCTGCGACAAGGGCGGCGAATGCCCGCTCCAGGACCAGTCGTTCGGCTGGGGCGGGGGGCTCTCCCGCTTCGTGGAGCCCAAGCGCCACTTCGAGAAGCCGCTGGCCCTCTCGCCGCTGGTGGCCATCGACCGCGAGCGCTGCATCCTCTGCTACCGCTGCGTCCGCTACAGCCAGGAGGTCGCCGAGGATTACCAGCTCGTGCTCGAGGAGCGCGGCAACGAGACCTACGTCACCACCTTCGACGGGCACCCCTACGTGGCCCCGTTCAGCGGCAACATCATCGAGCTCTGCCCCGTTGGCGCGCTCACCTCGCGCCCCTACCGCTTCCGCGCCCGGCCCTGGGACATCGAGCAGGCCGGGACGATCTGCACCCTCTGCCCGGCCCAGTGCAACGTCAGCCTCACCGTCCGCGACGAGCGCGTCCTGCGCGTCCTGCAGCGCGACCACGAAGGCGTCGACGACGGCTGGCTCTGCGACAAGGGCCGCTTTGCCTACCAGGCGATCCACGTTGACGAGCGCGTTACCTCGCCGATGCTCCGCGACGGCGGCGAGCTGCGCCCGGTCAGCTGGGACCTGGCCATCGGCACCGCGGTCGCCGCGCTTCAGCGTTCCGGACGCCGGACCGGCGCACTGGTCGGCGGCGAGACCAGCAATGAGGAGGGGCTGCTGCTCGCCCACCTGATGCGTGACGCGCTCGGCTCGCCCGACCTGGACTGCCGCCCCGGCGGCGAGCTGCCCCTCGGCCTGCTGCGGGCCCTCGGAGCCCCTGACCTCCAGGCCTCGGTGCCCGACCTCGACGACGCCCACGCCGTGCTGGTCCTCGACTGCGAACCGGTCGACGACATCCCGATCCTCGACCTGCGCCTGCGCAAGGCGGTCCGCCATCGCGGGGTAAAGCTCTTCATGGCCACCGACCGACCCTCCTCGCTCGACGAGAGGGCTGCGGCCAGCATCCGCTACGCCCCGGGCTGCGGTGGAGCCTTTGCCGCCGCGCTCGATCTCGCCCTGGCCGACACCGGCGACCTCGACGCGCTCTCCGCCGCCGCGGCCGCCGCCGGCGCCGACGGGGCCGAGGTCAGGGCCCTGGCCGACGCGCTGAAGGAGGCCGGGGACGAGGTCGTGATCCTCTGGGGCGAGCGACTGACGGCGGGGGAGAGGGGAGCCGACTCGGCCCGCGCCCTGCTCAACCTCGCCTCCCGGCTCCAGGTGGCCGGCCGCGAGTGCGCCGGCCTGCTCGAGGTTCCCTCCGGCGCCAACGGCCGCGGGCTGCGCGAGGCCGGGGTGCTCCCCAACGCCGGGCCCGGGCTCGCCGAGCCGGCCGAGGCCGGCCGTGACTACCGGGCGATCGGCGAGGCGCTCGACGCGGGCGACCTTTCCGCCGTGATCCTCCTCCACAGCGACCCGATGCTCGACGCCGACGACGGCGAGCTGTGGGAGCGGGCGCTGGAGAAGGCGCCGACGGTGATCGCCCACGCCTCCTTCCTCACCCCGGGGGTGCGCGAGCACGCCACCGTCGTCTTCCCCGCCGAGTCCTACGCCGAGAAGGAAGGGACGATCACCCATCCCGACAGCCGCGTCCAGCGGCTGCGGCGCTCGATCGCCCGCCAGGGCGAGACGCGAGCCGAGTGGCAGCTCCTGGCCGAGATCGCCGGCGAGCTGATGGGCATCGACGACCGCCCGCCGCTCGTGGTCGGCTCGATGGTCAGCCGGCAGCTCTTCGAGGAGGTTCCCTTCTACAACGGGCTCACGCTCGACGCGATCGGGGGCCGCGGCATCCGCTGGGTCGAGCGGCCCGAGGCCGCGGCCTGGCCGGCCGGAGAGAGCGCCCCGTTCACCGTGGAGCCGGCGCCCCCGGCGGCTTCGCCCAACGGCCTGCTGCGGCTCGGCACCTTCCGCTCCATCTGGGCCTCCCCCGAGGTCCAGGCCTCACCGGCGCTGGCCTTCCTGCACCCGACCCAGCGGGTCGAGATCTCGCCGGCCGACGCCGAGCGGCTCGGGATCGGCCACGGCCAGAAGGTCACCGTCGGCGGCGACGGTCGCCACGTCAGCGGGACGGCCTGGATCCGCGAGAGCGCGCCGGAGGGAACGGTCTTCCTGGAGAACGCCATCGACGAGGACAGTGCCTCGATGATCGAGGGCCCCCTCGTCGAGGTTCGCCGGTCATGAGTTTCCCGCTGGCCGCCGTCGACTACATCGAACCGTGGTGGATGGTGGTGATCAAGTGCCTGGTGCTGGCCTTCATCGGCCTCCAGCTGGTCCCGGTGGTCCTGCTGGCCGAGCGCAAGATCCTCGGCCGCTTCCAGAACCGATACGGCCCCAACCGCGTCGGCATCTACGGCGCGGGCCAGCCGATCGCCGACATCATCAAGCTCCTGACCAAGGAAGACTTCCGGCCGCGCACGGCGATCGGGTGGCTCTTCTTCGTCGCCCCGATCCTCTCGATCGTCGCCGCCTTCGGGGCGCTGGCGATCATTCCCTACGGCCCCGTGGTCGACATCTTCGGCGTCGCCACCGGGCTGTACGGGATCGACGTCTCGATCGGCCCGCTCTACGTCTTCGCCTTCGGGGCGATCGCCTTCTACGGCCTCATGCTCGGCGGCTGGTCGTCGGGCTCCAAGTATTCGTTCCTGGGCTCGATGCGCGCCGCGGCGCAGCTGATCAGCTACGAGGTCGCCCAGGGGATGGCCCTGATCGGCGTGATCATCACCGCCCAGACGATGTCGCTCACCGGGATCGTCGAGGCCCAGCAGGGCATGTGGTACGTGATCCCGCAGTTCTTCGGGTTCATCATCTTCATGGTCGCCAGCTTCGCCGAGACCAACCGGCCACCATTCGACCTCACCGAAGCCGACGCCGAGCTGACCGGCGGCTACATGACCGAGTTCGGTGGCGGCCGCTTCACCCTCTACTTCTTCGCCGAGTACCTCAACATGATCGTCATCTCCGGGATGGCGACGACGCTCTTCCTCGGCGGCTGGCTGCTGCCCTTCGGGATCGACCCGCCGGCCTGGGTCGACCCCTTCGTGGTGATCGCCAAGATCCTCGCCTTCGTGGTGTTCTTCATCTGGGTGCGCGCAACGCTGCCTCGGCTGCGGTATGACCAGCTGATGAGCCTGGGCTGGAAGATCCTGCTGCCCCTGTCCACCCTCAACGCGCTGGTCACGGCGATCGTCGTCGTGACCCTCGACTGACCCGATGCCCTGGGACCCCTCCGACGACGTGATCGAGGTCGTACGCGGCCCGAAGGAGGCCGGCGGCGTGGGAGCCGTCTACCGCGCGTTCGGCGAGACGCTCCGCGGGCTGAAGACCACCCTCGGGCAGCTCTCGATGGGCGTGACGACCGTCTCCTACCCGGAGGAGAAGATCCCCGTCTACCCGCGTTTCCGCGGCCGCCACCGCCTCCACACCTTCGAGGACACCGGGCTGGAGAAGTGCGTCGGCTGCTCGCTCTGCGCGGCGGCCTGCCCGGCCGACTGCATCCGCGTGGTCGCCGCCGAGAACACGGTGGAGAACCGGGTCTCGGCCGGCGAGCGCTACGCGGCGGTCTACGAGATCAACATGTCGCGCTGCATCTTCTGCGGGTACTGCGAAATCGCCTGCCCGTTCGACGCGATAACCATGGGCCACGACTACGAGCTCTCCGATGCCAGCCGCTCGGAGCTGATCTTCACAAAGGAGATGCTGCTCGCGCCGCCGGTTGAGCGCACGCCGCTGCGCGCGGAGGGCGAGTAGGGAGATGGGCTTCTTCTTCGTCGTCTTCGGCGTCGTTGCGCTGGCCGGCGCCGTCGGGGTGGTCGTCCTGCGCAACCCCTTCTACTGCGTCCTCTCGCTGGTCGTCCACCTGATCGCCCTCGCGCTCCTCTTCCTGCTGCTCGAGGCCCAGTTCGTCGCCGCCGCCCAGATCGTGGTCTACGCCGGCGCGGTCATGGTGCTCTACGTCTTCGTCGTCGCCTACGTCGGCGGTGGCGACCGCCCGGCGGCGCTCTGGCGGGCCTCGGCGCGCCAGCGGGCCCTGGCGATCGCCTTCGGCGCCGCGGTCTTCATCGAGCTCTCGATCGCCATCCTGGGCAGCGGGCTCCGCGCCCTGGGCACCGGCGGCCCCGACGTGCCGGCCGGGTTCGGGGCCCCGGCCCAGATCGGGGAGCTGCTCCTTACGCGGTTCCTGCTGCCGTTCGAGCTGGCCTCCTTCCTGCTCCTGGTTGCCGCGGTGGGCGCGGTGGCCCTCGCCGGCCGCCGGGGCGGCCTCGGCGAGGACCGCGACCTCTCGCCCGGGCGCTCGACGCTCGACCTGCCGATCCCGGCCGCGCGCGGAACGATGGCCGAGGGCGTGGCCGGCTACGGCGTGACCACCCCGATGCCCGACCCCGAATACAAGGGCCGCAAGCTCGAGGAAGGGGAGGGGGTCTGATGTCGATCAGCTGGTACCTGCTCGTCTCGGCCGCCATGTTCGGGCTCGGCGCGATCGGCGTGATGGTCCGCCGCAACCCGCTCGTGATCCTCCTGTGCCTCGAGCTGATGCTCAACGCCGGAAACCTCGCCCTGATCGGCTTTGCGCGGATGTGGGGCAACGGCGACGGCCAGATCTTCGCGATCGTCGTGATGGTGGTCGCCGCCTGCGAGGTAGCGATCGGGCTGGGCATCATCGTCGCGCTCTACCGCCGGCGCCTCCCGGTCGACGTCGACGAGCTCACGGAGCTGCACGGATGAGCATCTCCACCTCGGCCTGGCTGGTCCTCGCCTTCCCCCTGGCGGGGATGCTCACCATCGCCCTGGGCGGCAAGTACTGGCATCCGCGCGCGGCGGCGATCATCGGCACGGCGGCCATCGCGATCGCCTTCGCCTTCGCCGTGGTGACCCTCGTGAACCTGCAGGGGCTCCCGGCCGAGGACCGCGTGGTCACCTCCTCGCTCTGGGACCTGGTCAACGTCGCCGGACTGAAGGTCCAGCTGGGCATCTACGTCGACCCCCTCTCCACCTTCATGGCGCTCGTGGTGACCGGTGTCTCGGCCCTGATCCACCTCTATTCCGCCGGTTACATGAAGTCCGACAAGGGCTACGTGCGCTACTTCGCCTACCTGAACTTCTTCGTCTTCTCGATGCTCGTCCTGGTGATGGCGGGCAACATGGTCCTGCTGATCATCGGCTGGGCCTTCGTCGGGGCGGCTTCCTACATGCTGATCGCGTTCTGGTACCGCCGCTCGACGGCGACCGCGGCGGGGATCAAGGCGTTCGTCATCAATGTCGTCGGCGACGTGGGCCTGGTCCTGGGCACGATCATCCTCTTCAAGACGATCGGCGCGCTGGACTACGGCTCGCTCTTCGAGAGCGTCCAGGTCGACTTCGAAAAGAACTCCGCCGAGCTGGTGGTCGCGATGATCCTGATCCTGGTCGGCGCCTTCGCCAAGTCGGCGCAGATCCCGCTCCACACCTGGCTGCCCGACGCCATGGAGGGCCCGACCCCGGTCAGCTCCCTGATCCACGCCGCCACGATGGTCACCGCCGGCGTCTACCTGATCGGCCGCCTGCACCCGCTCTTCGAGTGGGCCCCGACCGCGGCCGACGTCGGCGCGGTGATCGGCGCTATCACCCTGCTGGTTGCCGGGACGATCGGCCTGGTGATGACCGACATCAAGAAGGTCATCGCCTACTCGACGATGTCCCAGATCGGCTACATGATCATGGCGGTCAGTGCCGCGGCGTACGTCGGGGGCTTCTTCCACCTGATGACCCACGCCTTCTTCAAGGCTCTCCTGTTCATGGCGGCCGGCTCCCTGATCGGCGCCATGGGCGGCGAGCAGTCGCTGAACAAGATGAGCGGCTGGCGAAAGGCGCTGCCCTTCACCTTCAAGTGCATGATGGCCGGCGGCCTGGCCCTCGCCGCCTTCCCGCTCTTCTCGGGCTTCTTCTCCAAGGACTTCCTGCTCTACGAGATCGCCGACCGCGGCGGCCTCTACTGGATCCTCTACGTGGTCGGCTACATCGGCGCGATCTTCACCGTCTTCTACACCTTCCGGATCCTCTGGCGCCCGTTCTGGGGCAAGCCCTGCGAGCAGGCGGTTTCGCTCGAGGAGGGGCACCCCTGGCACGCGCCCGAGCCGTTCAACCCGGGAACCCACGAGGTCGAGGACACCCAGGTCGGCTTCCCGGGGCCCGAGCACAACTTCGCCGAAGAGAGCCGGCCGATGCGGATCCCGATGACGATCCTCGCCGTCCTGGCGGTGATCGCCGGGGTCGTCCAGCTGCCCTTCGAGATCACCCACGTGCTCGGCAGCTTCCTCGAGCCGACCTTCGCCGACTCCATGATCAAGCACCCGGTCAACAACGGCCTCGAGGCCTTCGGCCTGGTCCTGAGCATCCTGATCGCCGCGATCTTCATCCCGATCACCTGGGTGATCTGGGTCAAGAAGCCCGGCACCTCGGCCCGGATCGAGCAGCGCTTCAAGGGGCTCTACGAGCTCTTCTCGCACAAGTGGTACTTCGACGAGCTGATCGACCTGCTGATCGTGCGCCCGATGGGGTGGCTGGGCCGCTGGTTCAAGAACACCTTCGAGCGCGTCGTCGTCGACGGCCTGTTCGTCGGCGGGCCCACCAGCCTGGTGAAGGCCGGCTCGGCCGCGGTGCGCTCGCTGCAGACCGGCCTGCTGCGCAGCTATGCGGCGCTGCTGGTGATCGGCGTGGCCGCGGCGCTCCTCTACTTCCTGATCCGGGCGGCCTGACGTGGTGATCCATCTCTCGATAATGCTCTGGCTCCCGTCCGCGGCGGGCGTCGTGGCGCTCCTGGTGCCGGGCCGCGCGGCGCGCTGGGTATGGCTGGCCGGCACCCTGATGGTGCTCGCCTACGCGGTGGTCCTCCTGGCCGACTACGACCGCGTCGCCGGCGGCCTGCAGTACGTGACCGACGAGGTCTGGATCGCCTCGCTCGGGATCCACTACGCGCTGGCCATCAGCGGCCTCAACCTGGTCCTGCTGGCCACCACCTCGCTGGCCTTCACGATCGCCGCGGCGTGGTACGTGTGGGACGACAGCGTCGAGCGTCCCGGGCTGCTCGCGCTGCTGATGGGGCTGGCCCAGACCGCGGTGATGGGCGCGTTCATGGCCCAGGACCTCGCCCTCTTCGTGGTCTTCTTCGACCTGATGCTGGTCCCGTTCTACTTCCTCATGGTGATCTGGGGCGGGCCCGACCGGCGCCAGGCGGTGCTCAAGCTCTTCATCTACACGCTGGTCGGCTCGCTGCTGATGCTGGTCGGGGCGATCGTCACCGGCGTGCTGGCCGCCGACGGGGGCGCGCCGAGCTTCCTGCTCAGCGACCTGGCCGACAACCCGGTGGCCGCCGGCGCGCAGGCGTGGATCTTCCTCCTCTTCGCGCTGGCCTTCCTGATCAAGATGCCGGTCTTCCCGTTCCACGGCTGGATGCCCGACGGGTACCGCCAGATGCCGATCGGCGTCCTGGCCGTCTTCACGGCGATCCTCTCCAAGGTCGCCGCCTACGGCTTCC
>CAIKSH010000202.1 GCA_903830015.1 uncultured Solirubrobacterales bacterium
GACGCGAGCGGATCGAGGAGTCTCTCGGCCGGCTCGACGAGCTGACGCGCACCCTGCGGCGCGAATGCCCGTGGGATCGCGAGCAGGACGAGCGCTCGATCGTCCCGCACACCGTCGAGGAGGCCTTCGAGCTGGCCGACGCGGCCAACTCCGGCGATGACGCGGCGCTCCTCGACGAGCTCGGTGACGTCCTCTTCCAGGTCCACTTCCTCTCGCTGCTCATGGAGGAGCGCGGCGCCGGCGACCTGGCCGCCGTGGCCGACGCCTGCCGGGAGAAGCTGATCCGTCGCCACCCGCACGTCTTCGGCGAGGTCGAGGTGGAGAGCGCCGCGGAGGTCCTGGGCAACTGGGACGAGATCAAGCGCGGCGAGCCCGGGCGCCAGCCGGGGATCTTCAGCCACGTCCCCGAGAACCTCCCGGCCACCCTGCTGGCGCGCAAGGTCCAGCGGCGGGCGGCCTCGTCGGGCTTCGATCCCGGGGAGGCGGCCGATGCGGCCGAGGCGGCGGCCGCACAGGCCCAGCTCGCCGCCCAGGCGGCCGGCGGCCCCGGCTCCGAGGAGGCCTTCGAGGCGGTCGGCGACCTGCTCTTCGCCGCCGTCAACCTGGCCCGCCGGCTCAAGGTCGACCCGGAGCTGGCCCTGCGGGCCTCGAGCGAGCGCTTTCGCGGAAGGGTCGAGGCGGCCGAGCGGGCGGCGGGAAGCGCCGGACGGGAATGGGGGGAGCTGACGCCGGAGGAGCAGCTCCAGTTTTATGTGCAGTCTCGACTGGAGGAAGAAGCTTGAGCAAGATCGCCAACGTCCACGCCCGCCAGGTACTCGACAGCCGCGGCAACCCGACCGTGGAGGCCGAGGTGACGCTCGACACCGGCGAGATGGGCCGCGCGGCGGTGCCCTCGGGCGCCTCTACCGGGGAGTTCGAGGCCACCGAGCTGCGCGACGGCGGCGAGGCCTACGGCGGCAAGGCGGTGACCGGCGCGGTCGCCGCGGTCAACGGGGAGATCGCCGAGCGGCTCCAGGGGATGGACGCTCTCGACCAGCGGGCGGTCGACGAGGCGATGATCGAGCTCGACGGGACCCCCAACAAGTCACGGCTGGGGGCCAACGCCATCCTCGGCGTCTCCCTCGCCGCCGCCCACGCCGCCGCGGCCCAGGCCGGCCAGCCGCTCTGGCTGCACCTCGGGGGCCCGGAGGCGGCCACGCTGCCGGTGCCGATGATGAACGTGCTCAACGGGGGCGCCCACGCCGACAACCGGGTCGACTTCCAGGAGTTCATGATCGTCCCCTGCGGTGCCGGCTCGTTCTCGGAGGCCCTGAGGACCGGGGCCGAGGTCTTCCACGGGCTAAAGGGAGCGCTCGCCGCTCGCGGCCTCGGGACGGCCGGGGGAGACGAGGGGGGCTTCGCCCCGGACCTGGGCTCCAACGAGGAGGCGCTGGAGATGCTGATGGAGGGGATCGCCGCCGCCGGCTACGAGCCCGACGCCGACGTTGCGATCGCGCTCGACCCGGCCACCAGCGAGATCTACGAGGACGGCAGCTATGTCCTCGAGCACGAGGGCCGCACCCTGTCGGCGGCCGAGATGGCCGACTACTGGGCCGAGATGGCCGGCCGCTACCCGATTCTCTCGATCGAGGACGGCATGGCCGAGGAGGACTGGGACGGCTGGGCCACGCTCACCGAGAGGATCGGCGACCGGGTCCAGCTCGTCGGCGACGACCTGTTCGTCACGAACACCGAGCGCCTGGGGCGCGGCATCGAGCTGGGGGTCGGCAACTCGATCCTGGTCAAGGTGAACCAGATCGGCACGCTCTCCGAGACCCTTGACGCGGTGGCGATGGCCCAGGAGGCCGGCTACACCGCGGTCATGTCGCACCGCTCGGGGGAGACCGAGGACACCACGATCGCCGACCTGGCCGTGGCCACCGGCTGCGGCCAGATCAAGACCGGCGCGCCGTCGCGGTCCGATCGGGTGGCCAAGTACAACCAGCTGCTCAGGATCGAGGAGCAGCTCGGCGACCGCGCCCGCTATCCGGGCCGGTCGGTCTTCCGTCGCTGAGCGGCCCCGGCCGTCCGGCGGCCCCGCAAATCCGGGGAAGGAGAACCGCCCTACGCGTAGAAGCGCGGGTATATGGGCTCGCAGCGGGCATACGACCGGTCGGACGAGTCGTTCACCGGCTCGGGGCTGATCCCGCGCCCCAGGCTGATCGCCGGGCGCCCTGACGGCTCGAGCCCCATCCGCTGGGACCGCATCGGCCGGGCGGTGATCGTCGGCGTCTTCCTGCTGGTGGCCATCCTCTACCTCCGGCCGCTGGTCTCGATCATCTCCGCCCGAGGCGAGGCCGCCGACCGGCGCGCCGAGGTCCAGCGGCTGCAGTCGGTCAACGACCGGCTGACCAAGCGGGTCAAGGCCCTGAAGAACCCCGCCGCCCTGGAGCTCGAGGCCCGTCGCCTCGGAATGGTCAAGCCCGGCGAGCGCGCCTACGTGATCAAGGGCCTGCCGGACGCTCCCTGAACGCGCCGCTAACCTGCGCGCCGTGTCGTACGAGACGGCGATCCAGCAGTGGCGGGAGGGGACCCGGTTCGTCAGCGAGCTGCCGCCGGAGCGTGAGCGGACCGCCCAGCGGGTCGAAGAGGCGATAGTGGCCGAGCTAAGGCGCCGCTACGGAGGCGCCTTCACCGCCCAGGAGCTCGTCGAGGGGTACGAGTCGGGCACCTCATGGTGCCTGGAGCTGGCGCGCCGCACGGCGCCGAAGGAGCCGTGGAGCTGGGACGGACGGCTCTTCGATGCCGCCTTCGCACGCTACCTGCGGGGCGCGGTCGACTTCGCCGGCGGCCGCCGGCTGGAAGCGCGGCCGTAGGCTCAGTCGGCCCGGCGGATGACGATCCGGTCGGCTTCGACCTTGACCGAGACCGCCCGCTGGCCGGCCCAGTGCTCGGCGTAGACGGGATCGTCGGCGATCGACGGGTCGAGCCAGAGCCCGTAGCCCTCCTCGCCGTGGTCGAAGGTTCCCTCGAGCTCGCGTCCGCCGCTGCGCCGGCGTCCGCCGCGGCGCCCGCGGCGCGAGCGTCGTGAGCGGCGCGAGCCGCCGTCCCCGGACTCCTCGTCTTCCTCTTCTTCTTCCTCTTCCTCGTCCTCTTCGCCCCGGGCGCGACGCTCGGCGGCCGCCGCCTCATCCTCCTCCAGGCGCGCGGCGACGAGGGCCTCGTCCTCGGCGCGCAGGTCCACCTCTTCGGCAAAGCCGGCCGAGCCGTTGTCGGCGCCGGCCTCCTCGTCGAGGTCGAACTCCTTCTTGAAGCCCTCGACCTGCCCGACGGGAACCTCGAGCTGGTGGGCGATCCAGGCGTCGGTCCGGCCCTGGCGCACCCACATGCGGATCTGGTTGAGCTGGGGCTTGAGCGACTTTCGGGCCATGGCCGGGCAGAGTAGCGAAGGCCCGAGCCGCGGCGTCCGCCGGCGGGGCTGGCAAGGGGACGCCGCAGCCCCGGTTAGCCCATGACGATGTAGAGCGTCTCGAACATCGCGACCGCCAC
>CAIKSH010000203.1 GCA_903830015.1 uncultured Solirubrobacterales bacterium
CGCCGTTCCCTGAGCCTCGAATCGCCCGGACTCTGATAGAAGCGCAGGCCATGTCCACCGGCACCGCCAGCCCGATACTCGAACGCCTCGACGCGATCCGCGTCTGGCCCTACCACCGCCGGATCCTGATCGTCCTGGGGGCGGCCTACTTCTTCGCCTTCTACGACGTGGTCAACATCGGCGATGCGCTGCCGGAGATCGCCAAGCAGTTCGACGTGAGCACCAAGACCTCGGGCTACGCAATCAGCATCGGCCTGCTCGGCTACGTGGTCGGGTCGCTGTCGGACTCGCTGGTCTCCGACCGGCTCGGCCGGCGCCCGGCGCTGGTCGTCTCGGTAGTGCTGATCGTCGTCGGCTCGCTGATTACTGCGTTCAGCGCCTCGTTCGACATGCTGATGGTCGGCCGGTTCATCAGCGGCATGGGCATCGGCGCCGAGATCGCCTCGGCCGCCGCCTACCTGAACGGGATCTCTCCGACCCGCCTGCGCGGGCGGGCCGGCTCCCAGGCCGTGCTCTGGGGTTACGTGGGCATCGCCGTTACGCCCTTCGTGGCCCTGGCGCTCGTACCGAACTTCACCGACGGCTGGCGGGTGATGTTCCTGATCGCCGCCGTGGGCGGGCTGGCCGTGCTGCCCTTCCGCACGAAGCTGCCGGAATCCCCGCGCTGGCTGGTGATGGAGGGGCGCGACGACGAGGCGCTGGCCCTGGTCGAGGAGGCCGAGAGTTTCGCCGCGACCCGGGGCCCGGCCCCGGAGCTTCCTGAGATGAAGCCGGCCACCGAGCGTCGCCCGTTCCGGGTCGCCGCCCTGCTCTTCCTGGTGATCTGGCTCATCTACTACGTGGCCAACTACGGCTGGCTGACCCTCGCCCCGACCCTCCTCACCGGCCAGGGCTTCTCGCTCTCGACGAGCCTCACCTTCCTGTGCGTGAGCGGAATCGGCTTCGTCGTCGGCGCGTGGGCGTCGGTGCGCTACAGCGAGCGCTTCGAGCGCAAGTTGTCGATCTTCGTCGGCCTGATCGTCTTCGCCGTTTCCCTGACCATCATCGGGCTCGCACCCGTGGGCGCCGTGATAACGATCTTCGGCTTCATCGTCTCGGCCACCATCGGCTTTGCCGTGCCGCTCATGTACGTGCTGACCGCCGAGCAGTTCAGCACCCAGACCCGGGCGCGCGGGGTGGCGATGGGCGACGGGGTCGGCCACATCGGGGGCGCCGCCGCCCCGCTGCTGATCCTGCCCGCCGCCGGAGTGAGCTTCTTCCTCGGGATGGGGGCGATGGCCCTGGCCAGCCTGATCGCCGCGGTCCTGGTGCTCTTCGCCCAGCGGATGACCGGCCGCGCCCAGGAGTAGGGCTGCCGTCGGACTGGCCACCGACTTCCCCAACGTGTAGGTTCGCGCGGTACGTTCCGAACGAGGAGAAGCAACATGACCCGCAAGATCCCAGCAGCGCTCGCCGCCGTAGGCGCCGTCTTTGTCATCGCCGCCTGTGGCGGGTACGACCCGACCGAGGCGGTCAACAGCCTCAACAAGCAGCTGAACGACCAGCTCCAGAGCAGCCTTCAGGCCGCCGGTGTTTCGTCGTCTGTCGCAAGTCAGGCCGGCCTCACCGTCAAGTGCCCCGACAGTGTCGAGAAGGGCCAGAGCTTCGACTGCTCGGTCACCGGCAAGGCGAGCGGGGAATCGGTCGACGTGCCGATGGAGATCAACGACAGCGACGAGCTCGTGCCGGTCGCCGAGGAAAAGCTCAACTCCGCCGTCCAGAGCATCACCGAGGCCGAAGCGGGCAAGTCGTTCGGCCAGTAGCCGAACCGACTACCCCAACGTCTAGGTTCGCGTGGTCCGTTCCCAACGAGGAGAAGCAACATGACCCGCAAGATCCCAGCAGCGCTCGCCGCCGTAGGCGTCGTCTTTGTCATCGCCGCCTGTGGCGGGTACGACCCGACCGAGGCGGTCGACTCGCTCAA
>CAIKSH010000204.1 GCA_903830015.1 uncultured Solirubrobacterales bacterium
GCGGCCGACCTGCAGGCCGGTCGCGAAGCGGGCCTCAGCGACGCCCTGATCGACCGTCTCGCCCTGGACGAGGGGAGAATCGCCGCGATCGCCGCCGGTACGCGGGCCGTGGCCGCGCTCGACGACCCGGTAGGCGAGCTGCTCGAGGAGCGGACCCTCGACAACGGCCTCGAGCTGCGCAAGCTGCGGGTTCCGCTCGGCGTGGTCGCCGTCGTCTACGAGGCACGCCCGAACGTGACGATCGACTCGGCCGCGCTCTGCCTCAAGTCGGGCAACGCGGTGGTCCTGCGCGGCTCGGCCTCGGCGGCCCACACCAATGAAGTGCTCGCCCGGATCGCCGCCGAGGGGGTGGCCCAGGCCGGCCTGCCGGCCGAGGCGGTGACGCTTATTGGGGGCGGTGAGCGCTCCGAGCTCGCCGAGCTGGCGACCCAGGACCGGACGGTCGACCTCATCATCCCGCGGGGAGGGGAGGGCCTCAAGAAGGCTCTCGAGGGGGTAGCCACGGTGCCGGTGATCTTTGCCGCCGCCGGCAACTGCCATGTCTACGTCGACGCCGGCGCCGACGTGGCGATGGCCGTGCGGGTCGCGGTCAACGCCAAGGTCCAGCGCCCCGGGGTCTGCAACGCCGCCGAAACGCTCCTCGTCCACCGTGACATCGCCCCCGGGTTCCTGCCGCTGGCCGCCGCGGAGCTGATCGCGGCCGGCGTGGAGCTGCGCGCCGACGAGCGGGCCCTGGCCGCTATGGGCGCCGAGCTCGCCGGGCAGGCCTCGCGGGCCACCGAGGAGGACTGGGCGACCGAGTTCCTGGCGCCGGTCCTTGCCGTTGGGGTGGTCGACTCGCTGGAGGAGGCGGTCGAGCACATCGGCCGCTACGGCAGCCGCCATTCGGAGGCGATCGTCACCGGCGACCCGGGCGCCGCCCGGGACTTCCAGCTGGGAGTCGACGCGGCCTGCGTCTACGTGAACGCCTCGACGCGGTTCACCGACGGCGGCGAGTTCGGCATGGGGGCCGAGATCGGCAACTCGACCCAGAAGCTGCACGTCCGCGGCCCAATCGGGCTGCGAGAGCTGTGCACCTACAAGTACGTGGTCACCGGGGACGGCCAGATCCGCGAGTGAGCGCGACCGGAATCCTCGGCGGAAGCTTCAATCCGCCCCACGTCGGCCACCTGGTCTGCGCGCGCTCGGCCGCCGAGCAGCTGGGCCTCGACCGGGTGCTTCTCGTTCCGCTCAGCGAGCCTTCACACCGCGAGCTGGAAGGCGACCCGGGGCCACAGGCCCGCCTCGGCCTCTGCCGCCTGGCCGTCGGCGACGACCCCGTCCTGGAGGCGAGCGCGATCGAGGTGGACCGGGGTGGCGTCAGCTACACGGTCCAGACGCTCGAGCAGCTCACGGCCGGAAGCGCGGGCGGGCTGACCCTGATCCTCGGAGCCGACGCGGCGGAAGGCCTGGAGGGCTGGAAGGACCCTGACCGGGTCGTGGAGCTGGCCACCCTGGCGATCGCGCCGCGCCCCGGCGGAGGGGGTGCGGAGAAGGTGGCGGCCGGCGTCGTCGACCGCTTCCCGGGCGCGCGCGTGGAGACTTTCCCAATGCCGGAGATCGGGATCTCCTCGAGCCTGGTCCGCGAGCGGGTGGCCGCGGGACTCAGCATCCGGGACCTCGTTCCCCGCGCGGTGGAGGACGAGATCACCGCGAGCGGCTGGTACGGGGCCGGGGGTGACAGATGAGCGAGCCGGTCGCCCTGCCGACGCCGGTCGAGGAGCAGCTCCTGGAGGAGATCGCCGGCCTGGTCCTGGAGCTGAAGGCCCGGGACGTGGTATCGATCGACCTGCGCGGGGCCTCGGCGTTCACCGACTTCTTCCTGATTGCCAGCGCCACCAGCGACCGCCAGGCGCGCGCGGTCTGCGAAAAGGTCCGCACCGGCCTGAAGGAGCGCTACGGCCTGCTGCCGGCGCGCACCGAAGGCCTTCCGGAGGCACGCTGGGCGCTGCTCGACTACGGCGACGTGATCCTCCACGTCTTCAGCGGCGACCTGCGCGAGCACTACCGCCTCGAGTCGCTCTGGGGCGAGCTGCCGCGGCGAGACTGGCCGGCAGAGGACGGATAGGCCGGGGAGCCAGTGGAGCTGAGGGGGCTCGAACCCCTGACCTCCGCCATGCCATGGCGGCGCTCTCCCAGCTGAGCTACAGCCCCAGGTGCGCCCGGGAGTGTAGCGGCGCCCGCGGCCCCGGGAGGGCGCCCGTGCGGCCACTATTCTCCGGTCCTCCCGATGAGCCAAGCCCGCTACGACCCGCAGGAGATAGAGCCCCGCTGGCAGGCTCTCTGGGCCGACGAGAAGACCTGGGAGGTTGACAACCGCCCCGACGCCGACTCGGGCAGCTCCAGCTACGTGCTCGAGATGCTGCCCTACCCGAGCGGCGAGCCGCACATCGGCCACCTCAAGGTCTACTCGGTCGGCGACGCGGTGGCCCACTTCCAGCGGCGCAACGGCCGGCGGGTGCTCCATCCGATGGGCTACGACGCCTTCGGGCTTCCGGCCGAGAACCACGCGATCAAGACCGGCCAGCACCCGCGGGCCTCGACCGAGGAGGCGATCGCCGAGTTCCAGCGCCAGTTCCGTCGCTGGGGCATCTCGATCGACTGGTCGCGCGAGCTGGCCACCTGCGACCCCGCCTACTACCGCTGGACGCAGTGGATCTTCAACCAGTTACTGGCCGCAGGCCTGGCCTACCAGCGAGAGGCGGTAGTCAAGTGGTGCCCGCAGGACCAGACCGTCCTGGCCAACGAGCAGGTGGTCGACGGGCGCTGCGAGCGCTGCGGCGCCGAGGTCGAGGCGCGCCAGCTCAACCAGTGGTTCCTGAGGATCACCGACTACGCCGACCGGCTCCTCGACGACCTCGAGACCGTCGAGTGGCCCGAGCACGTCAAGACGATGCAGCGCAACTGGATCGGCCGCTCGGAGGGGGCCGAGGTCGTCTTCCGGTGCGAGGAGCTCGGGATCGACTACCCGGTCTTCACCACCCGGCCCGACACGCTCTTCGGCGCGACCTTCTTCGTCATGGCCCCCGAGCACCCCGACGTGGAGCGCCTGGCTGAGGGAAGCGGAAACGAGGAGGAGGTCCGCGCTTACGTGAACCGGGCGCTGACCGAGCAGGGGGCGATGAGGGAGAGTGCCGAGCGGGAGAAGACCGGGGTCTTCCTGGGCCGCCACGTGACCAACCCGGTTAACGGCGAGGAGATCCCGGTCTACGTGGCCGACTACGTGCTGATGGAGTACGGGACCGGCGCGATCATGGCCGTTCCGGCCCACGACGAGCGCGACTACGCCTTCGCCCAGGCCTTCGACCTGCCGGTGCGGCGCGTAATCGAGGGGGAGAACCCCGAGGGCGATGCCGACGGGCTGCCCTACACCGGAGACGGGGCGCTCACCGCAAGCGCCCCCGAGTTCGACGGCAAGCCGAACCGCGAGGCCTTCGGCGAGATCGTCACGTGGCTGGAGGACAACGGAAAAGGCCATGCCTCCGTCAACTACCGGCTGCGCGACTGGCTGGTCTCGCGCCAGCGCTACTGGGGCTGCCCGATACCGGTCGTCCACTGCCCGCAGTGCGGGACGGTCCCGGTTCCCGACGAGCAGCTGCCGGTCCTGCTGCCGGACATCGAGGACTACGCGCCGAAGGGCCAGTCGCCGCTGGCGGCCGCCGAGGAATGGGTGGCCACCGAGTGCCCGCAGTGCGGCGGCCCGGCCCGGCGGGAGACCGACACCATGGACACCTTCGTCGATTCCTCCTGGTACTTCCTGCGCTACTGCGACGCGCTCAACGAGGGAGCGGCGTGGGACCCCGCCGTCCTGCGGGAATGGATGCCGGTCGACCAGTACATCGGCGGAGTCGAGCACGCGATTCTCCACCTGCTCTACGCACGATTCTTCGTCAAGGCCCTCAAGGACCTGGGCCACCTCGACGCCGACGAGCCGTTCGCGCGGCTCTTTACCCAGGGGATGATCACCCGCGACGGGGCGAAGATGTCCAAGTCGCGCGGCAACGTCGTCTCGCCTCGGGAGATCGTCGAGCGTTACGGGGCCGACACGGCCCGGGCCTACATCCTGTTCATCGGGCCGCCCGACCAGGACGCCGACTGGTCCGATGAGGGGCTGGAGGGCGTGCACCGTTTCCTGGGCCGGCTCTGGCGGCTGAGCGCCGAGGTCGCCGCGGGGCCGGTCGAGGGGAACGGCAGCCCGGAGGCCGACGCGGCACTGCGGCGCAAGACGGCCTGGGCGATCGGCAAGGTAACTGCCGACATGGATCGCCGCTTCGCGTTCAACACGGCGATCGCGGCGGTCATGGAGCTGGTCAACGAGGTCTCGCGCCTGCGCGACGAAGCCGGGCCCTCGGCCCAGCGCGAGGCGCTCGAGGCCGCCGCGTCGATCTGCTTCCCCTTCGCGCCCCACGCCTGCGCCGACGCCTACCAGCTGCTGACCGGGCGCCGGGTCTGGGAGGAGCCATGGCCCGAGGCCGACCTTTCGCTGCTGGAGGCCGACACCTACGAGCTGGTCTGCCAGGTCAACGGGAAGCTGCGCGACCGGGTGAGTGCCCCGTCCTCGGCCGATGACGCAGAGCTCGAGGCTCTCGCCCTGGCCGCCCCGAACGTGGTTGCCCACCTCGACGGCCGGGAGCCGCGGAAGGTGATCGTCGTGCCCGGCAAGCTCGTCAACATCGTCGTCTGAGCTGCGCAACACCGGCGCAACGCGTCGGGGTAGAGCGGTTAATCGAAGGCGTCAATGCTTGGCGGCGTGCCCGCCGGTAATCGCCTGCGGTCGGTGGCCCTCCTCGCGGCCGTCGCCGCCCTCGCCTTTGTCGCCCTGAAGCTCCTGCCCTCCGGAACCAGCTCC
>CAIKSH010000205.1 GCA_903830015.1 uncultured Solirubrobacterales bacterium
CCACCCGGTCCCCCGGAATGACGCAGGAGATCTTGATCGGCGAGGTGGCGATCATCTCGATGTTGATCCCCTGCTCGCCGAGAACGCTGAAGACGCGGGCGGCGACTCCCGGGTGGGTGCGCATCCCCGCCCCCACGACCGAGACCTTGCCCATCTCCTCGTCGGTGGCGATCCCGGCCAGGCCGAGCTCGCGGCCGAGCTCCTCCAGCGCGCCGCCGGCGGTCCGCAGGTCGTCGCGCGGCACGGTGAAGGACATGTCGGCGCGCGCGCCGTCCTCCAGCGGCTCGTTCTGGATGATCATGTCGACGTTGACGTTGGCGTCGGCCAGCGCCGTGGCGATCCGCCCGGCCACGCCCGGCGTGTCGGGCACGCCCTTCAGCGTGACGCGGGCCTCGTCGGTCGAATGGGTGACTGCGGTGATCAGCGGGTGTTCCATGGTCTCCTGCTCGGTGAGCACAACGGTACCGGGGCCGTCCTCGAAGCTGGAGCGGCAGTGGATCCGCACGCCGTGGTTGCGCGCGTACTCCACGCTGCGCAGCTGCAGCACCCCGGCGCCCGAAGCCGACATCTCGAGCATCTCCTCGGAGGAGACCACGGCCAGCTTGCGCGCATCGGGCACGATCCGCGGGTCGGCGGTGAAGACGCCGGGCACGTCGGTGTAGATCTCGCACTCCGGGGCGCCGAGGGCGGCGGCCAGGGCGACCGCCGTGGTGTCGGAGCCGCCGCGGCCGAGCGTGGTCACGTCCTTCTCGGTGGAGACGCCCTGGAAGCCGGCGACCAGGACGATGTTGTCCTCCTTGAGGGCCTCGCTGATCCGGTCGGCGCGCACGTCGAGGATCCGGGCCTTGGTGTGGGAGGTGTCGGTGACGATCCCCGCCTGGGAGCCGGTGAGGGAGATCGCGCGGTGGCCGAGGTCGTTGATGGCCATTGCGCAGAGCGCGCAGGAGACCCGCTCCCCCGTGGAGAGGAGCATGTCCATCTCGCGCGGGTCCGGGTTGTCGGATACCTCGCGGGCCGCCTCGATCAGGCTGTCGGTCTCCTTGCCGCGGGCGCTCAGGACGGCGACCACCCGGTAGCCCTCGTCACGGCGCGCGACGATCCGCTCCGCGGCACGGCGGATCTTCCCCGCGTCGGCCACCGAGGTTCCCCCGAACTTCATGACGATCGTCTCCTGCGACATTGCCGCTGAAGGATACGGGCGGCCGGGCGCTCAGACCGCACGACGGCCGAGCATCGCCCGGCCCAGGGTCACCTCGTCGGCGTACTCGAGGTCGGCACCCACCGGCAGCCCCGAGGCCAGGCGGGTTACCGCAACGTCGGGCGCCCGCTCGTGGAGCTCGCGGGCCAGGTGGAGCGCGGTCGCCTCGCCGGTAGTGGTGGGGTTGGTGGCCAGCACCACCTCGGTGATCGCCGGTTCGGCCTGCTCGACCCGGCGGTAGAGCTCGTCGATGCGCAGGTCGGAGGGGTCTATCCCGTCGATCGGGGAGAGCGCGCCGCCCAGGACGTGGTAGCGGCCCTGGAACTCGTGGGTCCGCTCGACGGGGATGATGTCGCCGGGCTCCTCGACGACGCAGATCACCGAGGCATCCCGGCGCTCGTCGGCGCAGATGGTGCAGGTCTCCCCTTCGGAGAGGTTGAAGCAGACCTCGCAGAAGCCGATCTTCTCCTTGACCTCGGTTATCGCCTCGGCCAGGGCCAGCGCCTCGGCCGGCTCGAGGCGCAGGATGTGGAAGGCCAGCCGCTGCGCCGTGCGGTTGCCGATTCCCGGGAGCTTGCTCAGCTCCGTGATCAGGCGCTGGACCGGGGCGGCGTAGATGGGATCACTCCTCCCCGGCCGCTTCCGGGAGCCGCTCGTCCTCCGGGGCGGCACCGGCGGCGGGCTCGGCGGCGGCCTCGCCAGGTGCGGGAGCCTGGGGGGCGATCTCCTCGGCGTCGAAGGTGGCGACGATCCGGTCGACCAGCTCCTCCCCGGCCAGCTCGGCCGGTTCCGGGCCGCCCTCGAGCTCCCGGGTCTCGTACTCGATCCGCATCGGCGAGCCGGTCAGCGAATGCACCGCCTCGGTAACCGCCTGCCGGTGCTCGCTGTTCTCGGCAGCCATTCGCCGGTTGAAGGAGTCCTCGGCGCCGAAGGCGACAACGAGGGTGCCGTCGCTGCGCACCTCCACCGGGCGCGCGCCGGCCAGCGCCGCGGCCAGCAGCGACTGCTCGGACTGCAGCGTCTCGACCACGGCCGGCCAGAGCTCGGCCACCTCGTCTATGCCGATGGCGACCGGCACGGTGGCCGGCCCGGGCTCGGGCGCCTGCGTTTCCCCGAGGGGCTGCGGGGCCGGTTCGGCTGCGGCCGTGGCGCCGGCCGCGGCCTGCGCCTGGGGCTCGGGCTCCGGGGCCTCGGGCGGCTGGGGCGCCGGCTCGCC
>CAIKSH010000206.1 GCA_903830015.1 uncultured Solirubrobacterales bacterium
GCTGCCGCGAATCGTCTCGCGGTAGGAGACCTGCGGCTTGCCGACGTTGGCCTCGACCTTGAACTCGCGCTTCATGCGGTCGACGAGGACCTCGAGGTGGAGCTCGCCCATCCCGGAGATCTCGGTCTGCCCGGTCTCCTCGTTGGTCTGGACCTGGAAGGTCGGGTCCTCCTCGGCCAGGCGGCCCAGGGCGACCGACATCTTCTCCTGGTCGGACTTGGTCTTCGGCTCGACGGCGACCTTGATCACCGGCTCGGGGAAGCTGATCGTCTCGAGCTTGACCGGCTGGTCCGGCGCGCAGAGGGTGTCCCCGGTGACGATCTGCTTGATGCCGACGCCGGCGGCGATGTCCCCGGCGTAGACGCGCTCGATCTCCTCGCGGTCGTTGGCGTGCATCATCAGGATGCGCCCGACCCGCTCGGTCTTGCCGGTGGTGACGTTCAGGACGCGCCCGCCGGCCTCCAGCGAGC
Source organism: uncultured Solirubrobacterales bacterium (assembly GCA_903830015.1). Classification (GTDB taxonomy): domain Bacteria; phylum Actinomycetota; class Thermoleophilia; order Solirubrobacterales; family Solirubrobacteraceae; genus F1-60-MAGs163. The sequence goes on from CAIKSH010000206.1 coordinate 471, forward strand.
CGGAGTAGACCCGGAAGTAGGTGAGCTTGCCGACGAACGGGTCGGCCATGATCTTGAAGGCGAGGGCCGAGAAGGGGGCCGAGTCGTCGGTGGGGCGCTCGACCGGCTCCTCGCTCTTGGGGTCGACGCCCTCGACCGGGGGCACGTCGAGCGGCGAGGGCAGGTAGTCGACCACGGCATCCAGGAGCGGCTGGACGCCCTTGTTCTTGAAGGACGATCCGGCCAGGACCGGGGTCATCTGGATCTCGAGCGTCGCCTTGCGGATTGCCGACTTGAGGACCTCGACGGGAATCTCGGCGTCCTCGAGCATGAGCTCCATGACCGCGTCGTCGTAGTTGGAGACCTCGTCGAGGAGGCGCTCACGGGCGGCAGCGGCGGCGTCGGCCATGTCGGCGGGGATCTCCCCCTCGATCTGCTCGGTTCCCATGTCGTCGGAGTAGGTGATCGCCTTCATGGTCACCAGGTCGACGATCCCGGCGAAGTCGCCCTCGGAGCCGATCGGCAGCTGGATCGGGACGGCGTTGGCGCCGAGGCGGTCGACCATGGTCTGGATGCCCATGTCGAAGTCGGCCCCGGTGCGGTCCATCTTGTTGATGTAGGCGATGCGGGGGACCGAGTACTTGTCGGCCTGGCGCCAGACGGTCTCGGACTGCGGCTCGACGCCGGCGACCGAGTCGAAGACGGCTACGGCGCCGTCCAGGACGCGCAGCGAGCGCTCGACCTCGACGGTGAAGTCCACGTGGCCGGGCGTGTCGATGATGTTGATGCGATAGCCGTCCCACTCACAGGTGGTCGCGGCCGAGGTGATGGTGATGCCGCGCTCCTGCTCCTGCTCCATCCAGTCCATGGTCGCCGCGCCCTCGTGGACCTCGCCGATCTTGTAGGTGCGGCCGGTGTAGTAGAGGATCCGCTCGGTCGTCGTCGTCTTGCCGGCGTCGATGTGCGCCATGATGCCGATGTTGCGGGTCTTTTCGAGGGGGAATGAACGAGCCATGGTCTTTCTTGGTGGTGACGGTTACGAGGGCAGAAAAAACGGGCCACCCGGACCCGTAAGCACAGCCGAGAGCTCTCGTTGCCGCGCTATCTGTCCGGGGATTCCATCCTTTGGCAGCCTTCTCGCCGGGACCCACTGCCAATGACTGACAGCGAGCACCGGACGAGACGCGAGAATAGCAGGGTCTCAGGGGATGGCGGCGGGCCTGAAGGCGTCCGTGCGGGGGCGGTTTCCCTCTTCGCAACCGGACTCGCGGCGGTGCTCCTGCTGGCGGCCACCGTCCTCCCCGTGCTGGAGGTAAGCGTGCGCGGCGAGGCGGTTTCCGGGCTGGCCCGCAGCGGCTGGGAGCTCCACGGCCCGCTGCTCCCGATCCTGGCGGCGGTGGCGGTGGCCGGCGCGGTGCTCGCCGCCCGCGACCGGCTCGCCGGGGCCTTCGCGATAGCCGCGACCGGGCTGGTCACGCTCGCCATCATCGTCGCCGGAGACGCGCCTGACATCGGCGCGACCGGCCTCGTCCCGGGCACGCTGGCCCAGGGAACGGCCTCAGCCGGCCCCGGCTTCTACGTCGCGATCCTCGCCGGAGTCCTCCTCCTGCTCACCGGGGGCCTGCTCGCCCTGCGCAGCTACGAGGGCTGAGCGCGAGGCGGAGGGCGTCCCGGCAGGACGCGGAGGCGGGACCATCCGAGTTTCAGAGCGGAGGCGGCAGGTGAGGCGTCAGCGCCAAGGAA
>CAIKSH010000207.1 GCA_903830015.1 uncultured Solirubrobacterales bacterium
CGCGGCCTCGCGGGCCTGGTCGAGCTCGCGCTCGGCGGCCAGGCGGCCTTCCTCCATCTCGTCGTGGCGGCGGAGCGCCTCCTCCACCTTCCGGGTCGCCTCGTCGCTGGCGGCCTGCGCGTCGCGTGCGCCGGCCGCCGCCTTTTCGGCTTCCCCGGCCATCTCGCCGCGCCGGCGACGTTCGGCGAGCACGTGGGCCGCGCCGCCGCCGGGCGGCTGGTAGAGCTCGCGGGTGGCGGCGTTCCACGCCCGTCCCTGGCGGGTGACGACGGTCCCGCCGAAGCCCGGGGAGACCTGGGCAAGGTCGTCGACGAGCCAGCTGCCGGACAGCAGCGCCCGGGCAAGGTCGGACATCTCTCCGCTGGAGACGACGAGGGAATCGAGCGGGCGCGCACCCGGGGCCGGTGGCGTTCCCTCGCCGGGCGCCACCGGTCCGCCGACGACGGCGCTTCCGCCGCTTTCGCCCAGGCGGGAGAGCAGCTCCTGGCCTTCGCCGAGCGATTCGACGACCGCTGCGCCGAGGCGTCCGCCCAGCACCGCGGCCACCGCCGCCTCGGCCCCGGGCTCGGTCTCTATGCCGTCGGCAAGCGTCCGGGAGCCGGCGGGGGCCTGGCCGTGGCGGGAGAGGAACTCGTCGAGCGCGGCCAGCTCGCCGGCGAGGCGCGAATGCTCCCGGGTGGTCGCCTCCGCGGCCTGTGCGGCATCGCGGGCCGCGGCGCGGGCGGCGTCGAGCCCTTCGCGGGCCTCGCCGGCCTCGACGACGGCCCGGTTGAGCCGGGCGGTCAGCTCGCCTTCGCGGCGGCGCAGCTCCTCGAGCTCGGCGCCAAGCCCGGCCAGCTCGCGCTCGAGATCCCCGGCCTTCTCCTCCTCCAGCTTCACCAGCTCGGCCTCCAGGGAGGCGATCCGCTCTCCCCCGGCCTCGTCGGGCCCGTCGGCGGCCTCCTGGCTTCGCAGCGAGGCGAGGCGCTCGGTACGGGACTCCAGCCGGGCCGCGATCGCGGCGGCGCTGTCGCGGGCCCTCTCCAGCCTGAGCTCGACCTGCGCGGCGGAGGTCCGTGCCGTCTCCCCCCGGCGGGCGATCGCCTCGCGGCGCTCGCTGCGCTCGGCCAGGGCCTTCTCGGCCGCCTCGCGGCGGGCGGCCAGCTCGGTCAGCTGCTCCTCGAATACGTCCCGGCCGCTGCGGGCCTCGCGGGCCACCTTCTCGGAGGACTCCAGCTCGCGGGCCACGGCGAGGGCCTGGTCGCGGGTCAGCTCCCAGGAGAGCTCGTTGATCTGGCGGTCCAGGCGGGCGTGGAGCTCGGCGGCCTCGGCCTGGCGCTTGAGCGGCCGCAGCCGCGATCGCGCCTCGCGCTCGACGTCGAGGGCGCGGTCGAGGTTCTCCTGCGTGCGGTCGAGCTTGAGCTGGGCGCGGCGGCGGCGCTTGCGGTGCTTGCCCAGCCCGGCGGCCTCCTCGAGGAGCATCCGGCGGTCCTTGGGCTTGGAGGTGACGATCTCGGTGACGCGCCCCTGGGAGACGACCGAGTGCATCTCCTTGCCCAGCCCGGTGTCGGAGAGGACCTCGAGCACGTCGATCAGGCGGCAGCGCGCGCCGTTGAGCCGGTACTCGCCCTCGCCGTTGCGGTCCAGGCGGCGCATGATCGAGACCTCCCCGACCGGAAGGTCGATCGACCCGTCGGCGTTGTCGAAGACCAGCTCGACCTCGGCCGACGAGCGCGCCTTGACCCCGTGGCCGCCGGCGAAGATCACGTCCTGCATCTGCTGGCCGCGGATGGCCAGGGGCGACTGTTCGCCCATCGCCCACAGGACGGCGTCGGTGACGTTCGACTTGCCCGACCCGTTCGGCCCGACGACGACCGAGATCCCCGGCGCGAACTCGAGGACCGTCTTCTCCGGGAAGGACTTGAAGCCCTTGAGGCTGATCGACTTCAGGTGCATCTCAGCCGCCCCCGTCCAGGCCTTCCAGCGCCCTCATGGCCGCCTGCTGCTCGGCGGCCTTGCGGGTCCGGCCCGAGCCCTGGCCGACCACCTGCCCGTCGACGGTGGCCTGCACCTCGAAGACCAGGTCGTGGGGCGGGCCCTCCTCGGCGACGGTTGCGTACTCCACCCGGCGCGCGCTCTCGGCCAGGCGCTCCTGCAGGGCCGACTTGAAGTCGACCGGGTGCTCCAGGGCCTCGGCGAGCTCGGGCTGGAAGGCTTCCACCACCGCAGCCGCCGTGGCCTCGTAGCCCTCGTGCAGGAAGCAGGCACCGATCGCCGCCTCGACCACCGAGGCGATCACCCGCTCGCTGAACAGCTCGTCGGGCAGGGCCTGGCCCTCGGGGGCGGCGGCCCGGAGCCTCCCCGCCACGTCGAGCCGTTCGCCTACCTGCCGGCAGGCGGCGCCCGAGACCGTCTGGGCCCGTATCCGGGTTAGCTGGCCGGCGCCGTAGCTCTCCTGGCCGAGCAGCGGGTAGATGTGGGCGCTGATCGCCAGGCCGAGGACGCTGTCCCCCAGGAAGGCGAGCCTCTCGTAGGAGCCGCCGGGCTCCTCGCTCCACGAGGCGTGCGTGAACG
>CAIKSH010000208.1 GCA_903830015.1 uncultured Solirubrobacterales bacterium
CAGTTGGGTGCGGCGCCCAGGACGGCGTTGCCGCCGCGCTCGGCGGCGCGGCGCCAGTCATTGGCCTGGCCGGTGCCCCAGGTCGCCTCGCCGTGAGGCTCGTTCTTGAGGTCGGCGCCGATGACGTTCTTCCTCGACGCGTAGCGGGTGGCGAGGTCCTTCCACGTGTTCACCCAGTCGTCCTCGGTAAATCCACCGAGCCCGTACCAGAGCGGGTGCATGAAGGAATCGTCGGTCGTGGAGTGGTTGTCGAGGATGACCATCAGTCCCTGCCGGTCGGCCTCGGCGATGATCTCGTCCATCACCTGCTGCGGGGTCTTGCCGGCCAGGGCGGCGTTGCGGCCGGCGCCGTAGTCGATCCCGCTGGTAGTCGAGGACTTGAGCGCCTGCAGCGAGAACGGCAGGCGGACGGTGTTGAAGCCCTGCCCCTTGATCTGGGCGAGCATGTCCTTGTAATCGCGGCTCCACAGCCCGTGCGGGGCGTGGTTTGAGGTTTCGAAGCCGAACCAGTTGACGCCCTGAAGGACGACCTCCTGGCCGCCCGAGTCGACGATCTTGGCTCCCTGCGTCTTGAGCGGGAGCTGCGGCGTGGCGGCCGACGCGGCGGTGCTGAACACGAGGGCCGCGGCGAGCGCCGCGGTGGCCGCGATCGCTGCGCGGATCGGGGTGATTGACGGGGTGAACTTGCGCTGACTCATTATCTCTCCTGGCCCGGGGGCGCTAGAAAACAGGTGTTGTGCCATATACAACAGTTGAGAAGGCGATTCGTTACGCGCAAATCGAAATCTTTTTTTCGGGGCCCTCACTTCGAAGCTGCCCAGAAACGAGAAAGGGCCCCGCGCCAGAGCTCTGGCGCGGGGCCCGATTCCCGACTGGGAACCTGTGTGCAGCTGGCTAGTTGCCCGGCGGCACCAGGACCCCGTCGATGATGTGGACGACCCCGTTGGAGGTCTCGATGTCCGCCTTCTCGACGGTCGCATCGTTGACCTTCACCGTTCCGCCCTTGATTGAGACGGTCAGGTCCTGACCCTCGACGGTCTTCAGCTTCTGGCCGTCCTTGAGGTCGGCCGAGGTGTAAGTGCCCGGGACCACGTGGTAGGTGAGCACCTTCGTGAGCTCATCCTTGTTGGCCGGCTCCAGGAGCTTGTCGACGGTCGGCTGGATGTCCGAAAACGCCTGGTTGGTGGGCGCGAAGACCGTGAACGGGCCCTTGCCCTCCAGTGTGCTGACGAGGTCGGCCGCCTTGAGCGCCGACACCAGGGTCGACAGGTCGGGCGTAGCCGCTGCGGCGGCGACGATCGTCTCGCTCGCCGTAGCCGGGGCGGTCGTCGTGGCCGACGAGGTCGTCTCGTCGTTGCTGCTTCCGCAGGCCGCCAGGGCAAACGCCGAAATGGCGAGGACCGAAGCGACCAGTAGTGCCTTGAGTTTCATATCTCTGCTCCTTGTTTGCAGGACTCGTTTCCGCCCCTACGCACCGCAAGTACGAAAAGGACTTCGTGTTTATGAAGATTTAGGTGAGCTCCGTGGTTTCCCGACGGCGCCGGCACTCCCGGAGAACGCGTTGGTTTACTGCCCGGCGGGCCGGTCCGCAAGGCGTTCCGGCCAATAGACTCGCGCCCCGGCGCGCCACCGACCGCGAAGCGTTCCGACAAAGAGATGGACTCCCGACCGGTAATCGCCATCACCCCCGTCCCGCGGGACGTGAAGACCGGCTACGGGCCGGACCGGGCCGATACCGTCGCGCGCGGGTTCGGCGACGCCGTCGTCGCCGCCGGGGGGCTGCCGATCTCTCTCCCGCAGGTGCCTCCGGAGCTGGCCGCCGGCCAGCTCGCCGGCGCCGACGGCCTGGTCCTCTCCGGCGGGCAGGACCTCGACCAGCCCGGCGCCGGTGGCGAGGATCGCTGGGTGGATCCCGGCCGCGACCGGCACGAGTTCGGCCTCTGGGAGGCGGCGCGCGCGAAGGGGATCCCGGTCCTCGGCGTCTGCCGGGGCCTGCAGCTCGTCAACGTCGCGCTGGGAGGCACGCTCGTCGGCCACCTCGACGGCCACGACGCCGCCGAGCGCCACGCCGAGGAGCTCGAGGAGGTCGAGGTGGAAGGGGAGACGCTGCTGGCCGGCATCCTGGGGGCCGGGCCGTGCCTGGTAAACACCATCCACCACCAGGCCATCGACGAGCCCGGCGAAGGGCTGCGGGTCAGCGCCCGTGGCGCGGGCGGTGCGATCGAGGCCGCCGAGCTCGATGGAGGGCCCTGGTTCGTTGGGGTGCAGTGGCACCCCGAGCTGCTGCCCGGCCGGCCGGCAGGTGACGCGCTGTTCGCAGCGCTCGTCAAGCGCTGCCGCGGATAGGCGCCTACTCGGGCAGGACCTCTTCGCGGGGGGCGGCTTCGGCGTCCGAGGCAAACCAGGCGTGGATCAGGCCCCCGATCGCCCCGCCGACCAGCGGCGCGACGAGGTAGACCCACAGTCCGCTGAACTCGCCGGCGACGATCGCCGGCGCCAGCGAGCGGGCCGGGTTGAAGGATCCGCCCGAGATCGGCCCGACCGTCGAGGCAGCGGTGAAGATGAAGAGCCCGATGGCGAACGGGGCAAAGACGCCGCTCCACGGGGCCCGCTTGTCGGTGGCCACCGTGGCGATGACGAGCAGGAAGAGAGCCGTGAAGACCAGCTCGAGCACGAAGGTCTCGCCCGTGCCGACGCCCCGCCCGGGAGCGTTGACGGTGGCGGCGACGATCTCCTGGCTGTAAAGGGCCAGGAGCAGGAGGGAGGCGAGCAGGCCTCCGACGATCTGTGCCACCCAGTAGGGGACGAGCTCCTTGACCGGGTGCTTGCCGGCGCAGGTCAGGCCGAGCGTCACGGCGGGGTTGAAGTGGCCGCCGGAAACCTGGCCGAAGGCGAAGATCATCAGGGCGAGCCCGAAGCCGAAGCCGGCGGCGATGCCGATGGCCTGAATCGAGAGCGGACCCTGGGTGGTCAGGGCGGTGATGCCCATGAAACCGGTGAGGAAGAAGCCGAAGGTGCCGATCGTCTCGGCGGCCAGTCGCTTGCTGATCGGGGGCTGCATCTGAGTGTTCCTCCTGCGGGTGGGAGCCCGCGCGGTGCGGGCCGGTTCAGCAGGCCCTTCGACGCCGGCGGTGATGGTCCTGCCCGGCCGGGTGGCATCCCGCCGCGGCGCGACGTAGGGTCCCGGCCATGATCAAGCCCGTCGCCCTTCTCGTCCTCGGCGCCTGCGCCCTGACCGTCGCCGCCTGCGGCTCCTCGGGAGGCTCGGACACCACCTCCGACACCGTCCGAATCGGCCTGGAGGGCCCGCTCTCCGGTGACCAGAAGGTGACGGGAGTAGGCATGCTCAACGGGGCCAAGCTCGCCGCCGACGACCTGAACGCCAAGGGTGGCATCGGGGGCAAGCAGGTCGAGATCGTCCCGATCGACGACGCCGCCGATGCCGACACCGGCGTCAGCGCCGCCAACGCAGCGGTCAAGAACGGACTCGACGGGGTGATCGGCCCCTACAACTCCGGCGTCGGCATCAAGACGCTCCCGATTTACGAGGAGGCGGGGCTGGTGCCGATCCGCCTGACCTCCGACAGCGACACCAACGGGATGGGCTTCACGCTGCAGCCGATGGACTACCAGATCGCCCCGGTCGAGACCAAGGCGATGACCGACTGGCTGAAGGCCAGGAAGGTCGCCATGCTCTACGACCCGACCCAGAACTACACGACCTCGACCGCCGAGGCGGTCAAGAAGAACCTCGAGCAGGACGGGGTGAAGATCACCGCCTACAACGAGGTCCAGCCGGGCGAGAAGAGCTACGAGTCCGACGTGAAGAAGGCACTCGACACCGACCCGGACGTCGTCTTCTCGGTCGTCTACTTCCCCGAGGGCGGCCTGATCGCCAAGGCGATGTACTCGATCAAGCCGCAGGCCCGCTGCCTGGCCGACTACGCCTCCAACGACCCCGGCTACGTGACCACGGCCGGCAAGGCGGCCGCCCAGGCCTGCCCGACCGGCGGCGTCCCGGCCCCGGAGGACTTCAAGGACGGCCCGGCGTTCGTAGCCGAGTACGAGAAGGAGTTCGGCAGCGCGCCCGGCACCTGGAGCCCCTACACCTACGACTCGCTCAACTTCCTCGCCGAGGGGGTAAAGCAGGCCGGCGGCTTTGACTCCGGGGCGCTCAAGGAGAAGCTGAGCGCGGTGAAGGACTGGCAGGGGGTAACCGGCTCGGTGACCATCGATCCCTCCAACGGCAACCGCGACCCGGCCACGGTCACCATCAATTCGGTCGACTCCAAGGGCGAGTTCCACGTTGACGGCGATTGGGCAAAGGCGGTCGGCGCTCCCTACTAGCCGGAGGGGCCCGGTCGCCTAGGCTGGGCGCGTGCCTCAGGCCGAAGAGCTCGAGCTTCCGGAGTTCGACCACGCCGACCCCGCCCTGACGGGCGAGCGCTGGGTCGAGGCCGCCGCCGCGGCGCTGGAGCAGGGGTGGCTGGCCCGCTCCCCGCTGGCCTACGTGGTGCTCGAGCGCGAGGCGGCCGAGGAGGTCCTGCGCTCCCGCGAGGCAATCTTCCCGGGGCTGGAGGCGATGGCCCTGTTCGGGATCGACTCCGGGCCGCTATACGAGGAGGCCCGGGCCAACATCATCAACATCAACGGCGCCGACCACAGCCGCCTGCGGGGCCTGGTCAACCCCCAGTTCACTCCGCGGGCCGCCGACCGCCACCGCCCGTTCCTGCGGGCGCTCGCCGATGAGCTGACGGCGCCGCTGGTGGGGGCCGGGCCGGTAGAGGCGGTGACCGCGCTCTGCAAGCCGTACGCCTCGCGGGCGATCGCCGGCGTCGTCGGCGCCCCGGAGGGCGATGCCCCGCTGATCCACGACTGGGCCGAGTGGATCCAGCGCCAGTTCGACCCGATCGCCCTGGCCGGCGAGCGGCCGCAGATCGAGGAGAAGGTCGCCGAGCTCTACGCCTGGCTGCGGCCGATGGTCGACGAGCGTCGCGGCGATCCCCGCGACGACCTGATCTCGGGCCTCCTGGAAGCCGAGGAGGCCGGAGACCGGCTGAGCTCCGAAGAGCTCGAGAACCTGGTGCTAAACGTCCTGGTCGGCGGCACCGATACCGGCCAGAGCCAGCTCGCCCAGGGACTGCTGCTCTTCGCGCGCGACCCCGATCAGTGGGAGGCCCTGCGGGCCGACCCGGGGCTCGCGCCGGCGGCGGCCGAGGAGATCCTGCGGTTCACGCCGGTGACGCCGTTTACCGCCCGCCTGCTCACCGCCGAGCACGAGATCCGCGGCGTCACCTTTCCCGCGGGGACGCTGATGCTCGTCTGCTCGCACACGGCCAATCGCGATCCGGAGGCCTTTCCCGGGGCAGGCCGCTTCGACATCACCGCCGACCGCGGCGGCGCGAGGATCCTCACCTTCGGCGCCGGCACCCACTACTGCCTGGGAGCGAACCTGGCCCGGGCCGAGCTGGAAGAGGCGCTGGCCGCGCTGGCCGCCGCGGTGTCGCGGATCGAGCTCGTTGCCGAGCCGCGGCTGACTCCGGTCAGCGGCGTTTACGCCGTCGAGCGGCTCGAGCTCGAGCTCCAGCCGTCCTGAGCGGGAGCCGCCGGCCGGCCCGGCGCCATTAGGCTCTGGCGCGCAGTGCCGGGCCCCGACCTCACCTGGATCTTCGGATCGTCCCGCAGCGGCTCGACCTGGCTGCTGCGGATGCTGCGCCGTCATCCCGACGTCCTCGGGATCGACGAGACCGGGCTGGGCCACCACCTCGGGCTCTGGCGCCCGATCGCCCTGGCCTGGGACACCCCACAGCCGCCGCCCCTAACCACCTTCATGAAGGTCAAGGAGGACCGGCCTGACTACTTCTTCAACGAGCAGTACGCCGACGTATGGCGGCCGGCGCTGGCGAAGATGTTCGAGGCCCGCCTGCAGGTGCAGATCGACGGGGCGCAGCCGGACTGGCGCGACCCGGCCACGCGCGTGGTGATCAAGGAGCCCGGCGGCTCACAGATGGCCTCCGAGCTCCTGGCCCTGAGCGAAGGCTCGCGGCTGGTCTTCCTGCTGCGCGATGGACGCGACGTGGTCGACTCCTGGCTCGACGCCTACGGCGAGGGAACCTGGGCATCGGAGGATGGCGCCTACGTGGTCACCGACGAGAACCGGGTCCCCTTCATCCGCTGGCAGGCCGCGGTCTGGAAGTACCGCACCGAGGCGCTCGACTCCGCGTACGGGGCCCACGACCCGGGCCGGCGGACCCTGATTCGGTACGAGGAGCTCCTGGCCGACCCGGAAGCCGTCATGGCTGGCCTGCTCTCCGACCTCGACCTCGACGCCGACGCGGCGCTGGTCTCGCAGATCGTCGCCGCTGAGGCCCACGCGAGCGTCCCGGAAGAGCAGAAGGGCGCCGGGAAGGAGATCCGGCTGGCGAGCCCCGGCTCCTGGCGTGAGCACATGAGCGGGGAAGAGGTGGCCGCCCTGGAAGCCGAGATCGGCGATAGCCTCCGCGCCCATGGCTACTGAGGAGGGACGGCCCGCGGCCGCCGGCGGCGAAACCGCGGGGGACGGTGGGGGCCTCTCAAAGCGGGGCTGGAAGGTCTCGATCTTCGTCCTGGCGATGACCAGCCTGGTCACCGCCATCGACCTCACGATCATCAGCGTCGCCCTGCCCACCGTCGAGCAGGACCTCAACCTCAGCCCGTCGGCCGGCCAGTGGGTGGTGAACGCCTACCTGATCTCGTTCACCGTCCTTCTCATACCCGGGGGCATGTTCGGCGACCGGCTCGGCCAGATACGCGGGCTCAACGTGGGCCTGATCATCTTCACCCTCGGCTCGGTCATGTGTGGTGTCGCCGGCGACGAGAAGCTGATCATTGCCGGCCGTGCCGTTCAGGGGCTTGGCGCGGCGATCCTCGTTCCCTGCATCCAGGCCCTGGTCACCAGGGTGGCGCCGGAAGGGAAGAAGGGCGCGGCTTTCGGTGTGTACGCGGCCGTGAGCGCCGTGGGCCTGGCCATCGGGCCGCTGCTCGGCGGCGCCCTGGTCGAGCTGGTCGGCTGGCGCTGGATCTTCTACATCAACCCCATAATCCTGCTCCCGCTCCTGATCCTGGTGCGCACGTTCCTGAGGGCGGCCGGGGAGGGCGTAAGCAAGGACACCAAGCGGCTGGTCACCTGGGAGATGCTCCGGCGCCCCTCGCTGAGGTCCGGCCTGTGGCTGATCTTCTTCGTGCGGCTGCCGCTGATCTGGATCTTCATCTACGCCGGCATCTACTTCCAGAGCGTGCTGGGCTTTAGCCCGGTGCAGGCCGGGCTGGCGGTCCTTCCCGGCATCGTCGGGATCGCCATCGGCGGGCTGACGGCCGGGCGCCTGAAGGACAAGATCGGATGGCGCGCCCCCACGGTGGCGGGTTTCCTGGGCGTTACCGCCTGTCTGGTCCTGCTTGGCTTTGCCGTGAGCTGGGAGAGCTACGTGGCCATTCTCGTTCCCATGTTCTTCCTTGGAATCGCCGTGAACCTGGCCACGACGCCGGTGAACGTCTACGCGCTGACCGACGCCGACGAGAGGCAGCGGGGGATGATCTCCGGGACCATGACCGTCTCCGCGCAGGCGGGCAACACCCTTGGCTCGATCCTCCTGGGCGCGATCGCCAATTCGCTCGTGCTCGGCGGCATCACGGCTACCGCCGGATATTCAGCCAGCCAGATCTACGCCGAGATCCAGCACCCGTCCGATTCGACGACCCTTCCCCAGGCGGCCCTGTCGGCTGGGCAGCAGGCTTTCGCCGACGGCATGTCCACCGCTGCCTTCATAGGGGCCGGGATCGTTTTCCTCGCACTGGTTCTCGCCTGGGCCTTCCGCATGTTCAGGGACCCGGGGGCGCCTCCGGGGACGGCTGAGCCGGCAAAGCCCGGGCCGGCCGCTGCGGAGGGAGTACCCAAGCCGGCTTCGGCCTGATCAGGCGGCGGCGGCTTCGGGCGTGAGCCCGTAGCGGTCGAGCAGCGCCGCCGCCTCCGGCGAGCCGGTGATGCACTCCATCATGTAGGCGACGGTCTCCGGGGGCAGCTCCTCGCGCCAGCCGCCGACCTTGGCCTTGCGCACGCGCATGGCCTGCGGGTCGGCCTTGTCGTACTCGTTGGGCTGGCCGACGCCGCTGGCCCGCTCCACCTCCCGCATCCTCTCCACCGAGCTGGCCTCCAGGGCCGCCCGAAGCTGGTCGTCGGTGGCCTCGATGCCCAGCTGTTCGGTGGCCCGCCGGAACGGCAGGAACGGTTCGGCACGCAGCTCCTCGTAGGTGAGGACCTCAACGTTCGGGTCGGCGGCGTGCGGCGCCCAGGAGGCCAGGTAGTCGACCATCCTCGGAATGCCGAAGCGGTCGTCGCGGGAGAACTCGTCGATCGTTCCCTCGAACTGGTGGGCGTGGCGGGTCATGTGGTAGTAGAGGGAGACCAGCACGTCGGCCGGGTTGCGCAGCAGCAGGACCACCTGGGGGCCGGTGAACTGCTCCTCCCAGCGCAGGTGGCTCATGCCCACGAACGGCATCTCCTCGTGGTCGGCGAACCGGTACTTGTCGAGCGTCTTCCAGGGCTGCGAGTAGAAGACCTCCTCGGGGCCGCCGTCGTCGTTGGGAATCAGGGCGAACATGTTGTCCATGTCGAGCTCCAGCCCGAGCCTGTAGACGTCGTTCATCAGGTTGACCAGCGCGAAGCGCATCCAGGTGCGCCCGCTCTTGGGGTACGAGCACAGGAAGGAATCCGGCGTGGCCATCGGCGGCATGCTAACCGGCGGCGGCCGGCCGCCACGGGTGGCCCCGCGGGCGCCGGCGCCCTAGAATGCGCGGCGCCCGCGGGGAGGACCCCGGAAGG
>CAIKSH010000209.1 GCA_903830015.1 uncultured Solirubrobacterales bacterium
CGTACCTGGACACCATCCGCGCCTTCCGAGGCCACTACCCGCACCCGCCGGATTTCGTGGCCCGGCCGGCCGACGAGGGCCAGGTCGAGGCGCTGCTCGAGTGGGCCGGCGCCAGCCGCGTTGCCGTCATCCCCTACGGCGGCGGCACCAGCGTGGTTGGGGGAGTGGAGCCAGACGTTCCCGATGGTTACAACGGCACCTGCTCGCTCGACCTGGGCGCACTGGACCGCGTGGTCGAGGTCGACGGGATCTCCCGCGCCGCCCTGATCGAGGCCGGCGCCGCCGGCCCGAGGCTGGAAGAGCAGCTCGCCGGCCACGGCATGACCATGCGCTTCTACCCGCAGTCGTTCGAGTGCTCGACGCTCGGGGGCTGGATCGCCACGCGCGCCGGTGGCCACTTCGCGACCAGGGCCACGCACGTCGACGACCTGGTCGAGTCGGTCCGGGCGATAACCCCGGCCGGCGCCTGGGAGTCGCGCCGGCTGCCGGGCTCGGGCGCCGGCCCCAGCCCGGACCGGATGCTGCTCGGCTCGGAAGGGACGCTCGGCGTTATCACCCGCGCCTGGGTCCGCGTCCAGCCGCGCCCGGAGCACCGGGCCGGGCGCTCGGTCCGCTTCCCCGACTTCGCCGCGGGCGTCGAGGCGTCCCGTGAGCTGGCCCAGAGCGGGCTCGACCCGGCCAACTGCCGGCTCATCGACGAGCTCGAGGCCCAGCAGACCGGCTCGGGCGACGGCAGCTCGGCGCTGCTCGTTCTCGGCTTCGAGTCGACCGACGCGCCGGTCGAACACGACCTCGCCCGGGCGCTGGAGATCTGCGCCGCCCACGGCGGCCAGTGGGATGAGCCCTCCGGGAACGCCGGAGCGGCCGGCGCCTGGCGCGAGGCCTTCCTGCGGATGCCCTACCTGCGGGACATGCTCGTTCAGCTCGGGGTGATGGCCGACACCTTCGAGACGGCCATTACCTGGGAGCGCTTCCCCGCCTTCCACGAGCAGGTCGCCGGCGCAGTGCGTGAGGCCCTGGGCGAGCCCTGCCGCGTGACCTGCCGCTTCACCCATCTCTATCCCGACGGCCCGGCTCCCTACTACACGGTGATCGTGCCGGCCCGGCGCGGGGACGAGGTCGCCCAGTGGCACGAGATGAAGGAGGCGGCCGGGACGGCGATTCTCGCCGCGGGGGGAACCATCACCCACCACCACGCCGTCGGCCGGGACCACCGGCCCTGGTACGACGAGCAGCGCCCGGAGCCGTTCGCCGCCGCCCTGGGCGCCGCCAAGCGCGAGCTCGACCCGGCCGGAATCCTTAATCCAGGGGTCCTGGTGGGCTGAGGGCTTGACAACAGGTGTGAGTGAGTACACACTCACACCTATGAAAACGGTCACCGCCTCTGCCAAGCCCGCGGAAAAGCGGATGTTGCGCCGCTCCGAGGACCGGCGCCCGGAACTGCTCGACGCCGCACTCGTCGAGTTCTCGCGCAAGGGCTTCTACGGCACGCCCACGACCGCGATCGCCGCCCGGGCCGGCATCTCGCAGGCCTACCTCTTCCGCCTCTATCCGACCAAGGAGGAGCTCTACGTCGCGTGCGTGGCCGAGGCATACGGGCGCGTACGGGAGGAGTTTGCGCGGGCCGGCGAGCCCCATCGCGGCGATCCGGAGGCGGCCCTGGACGCGATGGCCGAGGCCTACGATGCAATGCTCGGCGAGGGCGACATGCTCGTAAACCAGCTCCACAGCTACGCCGCCTGCCAGGAGCCCGCGATCCGCGAAGCGGTCCACGAAAACTTCGGCGCGATCGTCGAAACGGTGCGTGAGGTGAGCGGAGCGTCGGACGAAGAGGTCCAGCGCTTCATCGCCCACGGGATGCTGCTCAACGTGATCGGCGCGATCGGCGCGTCGGAGAGAGACGAGCCCTGGGTGAAGACCATGACCTGCGAGGTGACCCCATGAGCAGCGCTCCACGCGCCTCGGCCACCAAGCCGCTGATCACCTTCGTCCTGGTCTCGACCGGGCTCTTCATGGTCACGCTCGACAACCTGGTCGTCTCGACGGCCCTGCCGGTGATCCGCCTCGATCTCGGCGCGTCGCTCCAGCAGCTCGAGTGGACGGTCAACGCCTACACGCTCGCCTTCGCGGTCTTCCTGCTCACCGGGGCCGCGCTCGGCGACCGCTTCGGCCGCCGCCGCATGTTCTCGACCGGGATCCTCGTGTTCGCCCTGGCCTCGGCCGGCGCCGCCCTGGCGCCGGACGCCGGCTTCCTGGTCGCGGCGCGCGCGGTCCAGGGGCTCGGTGCGGCGCTGGTCACCCCGCTTTCGCTCACCCTGCTCTCCGAGGCGGTGCCCGACGGCAAGCGGGGCCTGGCCATCGGCGCGTGGTCCGGCGTATCCGGGCTCGGCGTCGCGATGGGCCCGGTGGTCGGCGGGGCGATAACCGAGGGGATCTCCTGGCAGTGGATCTTCTGGGTGAACGTCCCGATCGGCCTCGTCGTCGCCCCGCTGGCCGCCCGGTTCCTGGTGGAGAGCTACGGCCCGGACCGGGGCCTTGACCCACGGGGGCTGGCGCTGGCCATCGCCGCCCTCTTCCCGATCACCTTCGGCGTGATCCGCGCCAGCGAGCTCGGCTGGGGGAGCACCACGGTCCTGGTCTCGCTGGCGGCCGGCCTGCTCCTGCTCGTCGCCTTCATCGTCGCCGAGAGCCGGGCCCGGGAGCCGATGCTCCCGATGCGCTTCTTTCGCAGCCGAGCCTTCTCGGCCACCAACGGAGCCTCGTTCGCGATGTTCTTCGGGATCTTCGGCTCGATCTTCTTCCTCTCCCAGTACTTCGTGACCGTTCAGGGCCTCAACCCGCTCCAGGCGGGGATCCGGATCCTGCCGTGGACGGCGATGCCGATCTTCGTCGCCCCGGTGGCCGGCCTGCTCTCCGACCGCGTCGGGGCCCGGCCGCTGATGGCGACCGGCCTCGCGCTGCAGGCCTTCGCGATGTTCTGGGTTTCCCGCTTTGTCGCCGTCGATACCCCCTACGTGGACTGGCTGCCGGCCTTCGTGGCCGCCGGCGTCGGCATGTCGCTCGTCTTCGCCCCGTCGGCCAACGCGGTGCTCTCCTCGGTGAAGCCCAATGAGGCGGGAAAGGCCTCGGGAGCGACCAACACCATCCGGGAGCTCGGGGGCGTCTTCGGGGTCTCGATCCTGGCCACCGTCTTCGCCGGAGCCGGCGGCTACGCCTCTCCCCAGGACTACGTCGACGGGATGCGCGCGGCGCTCCCGGTCGGTGCCGCGGTGCTCGTTGCCGGTGCGCTGGTGGCGCTTCTCATACCGCGCTTCACCTCTCCGGGACAGGCCGGTGAACAGGAGGTTGCGACCGGCGCGGAGGGCGAGTCGGCGCCGGTAACCTCGGCGGCGTGAGCGATTTCGAGTCGAAGAACCTCGCCGCCATCCGGGCCGCGCTCGACCAGCACAACGAAAGCTGCCCGGTCCCGGCCAACGCGATCCTGCTCAATCCCGTCGACCACGGGCTCATCGGGTGGGAAGAGCTCTGGGGGCTGCCGGTCCTCGCCGACGACCGCGTGCCCACCAAGCGGGTCCGGATCCAGTGCGACGGCTCGGCGTTCGGGATCGAGGAAGAGGTCGCCGAGGCCGTCTCCCGCGAGATGCCCGTGGAGGTGCCGGTCGTCGTTCCGGTCGGGCCCGGCGAGGAGGACATGCCGGAGTTCCCGAACGACCCGGTCGAGCTGCCGCCCGAGCGCGACTGAGCCCTAGATCGTCGCCGGCGTGAACTCGCCCGACTCGGGCAGGGCGGCGGTCCGGGCGGCCTTGGTGAAGTCGGTCTTCGCCAGGTCGATGACGTAGGTGTTCGGGTCGTCGATCGTCCGGTACGAGTAGCGCTTGCCGGTGATGTTGCTGATCGTCGACCAGCTGGTCACCTCGTTGGACATGCCCTCGCCCGGCACCGGCTCCTTGATCAGCCCTGGCGTGATGTCGAAGTTGTTGAGGATGTGGAGCGCGAGCTGCTCGGAGGCGTGCCCGTCCTCGGGCTGGTCGGAGAGGCTGACCTGCGTGAACGCGCGCACGTACCGGGACGGCGGCGACGAGTCGCCGGGCAGCCCCATGATTCCCTGGCCCTGCCCGAGCGGGGCGATCTCCACGTGGTCGACCTTCATGGCCTGCGGGTCGACGGAGGAGAGCCCCACGTAGTTGGAGAGGTTGGTGTGGTGCCACTCCATGTAAGGGGCGTTGGTTCCCACGCCGAGCGGGTTGTTGACGACCCGGATTCCCTCGGGGTGGTACTCGATGGCCAGCGAGTCCTTCTCGTCGTGCACCAGCACGTGGCAGGTCGGAACGAAGCCCATACCCGGGTCCAGGCCCCAGACGTTGACGGAGACCAGCGCCTCGCGCACGTCGCCCAGCGAGGTGCAGGTGCCGAGCAGGAAGGAGACGACCTCCACCTGCGCCAGGTCGCTGCCGTCTCCCTTGAACTCCTGGAAGGTGCAGTAGCCCGGCATGTAGAGCATGTGCGCCGAGAGGCCGGCGTCGTTCATCCCGTCAACGAGCCAGACCGGGTTCTCGAATCCGGCCATCCCGACCACCCCGTGCTCGGCGGTCCAGCCCTTTGACGGGTCCTTGCTTCCCTTCGGGACGCTGCCGGTGCCCTCGTAGTCGGCCGGCAGGGCGGCCAGGCACCAGGGCAGCATCGGCGGGAACTCCATCGTCCGGCCCACCACGACCGAACCGTCCTTGGCCGTCTTGTTCTTGAAGTTCGTGCACATCGCTTTCCTCCCGTCGGCCCCGGCCCAGCGCCGAGACCCTAGCCCACGAAGCGCAGCGGCTGGCCGAAGGCGCGTTCGAAGAGCTCGCTTTCGCGCGCGGCTGCCCAGCGGGCCACCGGTACCGGGGTGTCGGCCACCAGCGCGAGCTCGACTCCCTTCCCGTTGGCCAGGACATGCGCCTCGGCGACCGCCTGGTCGCGGCTTCTCTCGAGGTCCTCGGCGAGGCGCAGCAGCACGGCGCAGCGCTCGATCAGCTCGGGGTCGCCGGGCTTCATCAGGGCCTCGAACGGCCCGGCCACCGGCTGGCCCTTGCGGTGGTAGCGGACGATCTGCCCGATCAGGGCCATCTCGCGCTGGGAGAACCCGGGCAGGCCGGCGTTGAGGATCAGGTAGCGGGAGTGCTTGTGGTGGTCGTCGTAGTTGATCGCCACGCCGATGTCGTGGAGCAGGCAGGCGGCCCACAGCAGCTCGCGCTCCTTGGGGTCGGCCCGGTGCAGGCCGGCGTCCCCCAGCTCGTCGAAGAGCCCGAGGGCCAGCGCGGCGACATGGCGGGTATGGCGCGCGTGAGGGTCGTACTGGGAGGCGAGGTTCAGCACGCTGGCGGCGCGCACGTCCTCGAAGAGCGGCTCGGGGCGGCCGGCGAGGAGGCGCTCGAGGAAGACCCCTTCCCGCAGGCCGGCCTCGGTCACCCGCACCTTCTTGAAGCCGCTCGCCTCGAGGACCTGTTCGACGACGATCGCGCCAGCCAGGATGATGTCGCCCCGGGCCGGCTTGATTCCGTGTACCTCGCCGCGCTCGGCGGCCGGCATGGCGGCCAGGATCCCGATCAGGTCGTCGAGGGTCCGGCGCTTGAGGCTGAACCCCTGGACGCCGAACTCCGGCTTTCCCTCCAGGTGCTGTGCTGCTGCGGCCAGGTTGCGGATCGCCCCGCCGACCCCCACCAGCTCGCCTTCGGCCCCGCCGAGCCAGCGCGCCTGTTCGAGCCGCTCGGTGACGTGCCGGCGCAGCCGGTCGAGCTGCTTTTCG
This sequence comes from uncultured Solirubrobacterales bacterium, assembly GCA_903830015.1. Taxonomy (GTDB): domain Bacteria; phylum Actinomycetota; class Thermoleophilia; order Solirubrobacterales; family Solirubrobacteraceae; genus F1-60-MAGs163. Next base: position 5,783 of record CAIKSH010000209.1, read on the forward strand.
GTGGCCGGGCCGTCCGAGTCGAGGAACTTCTCGGTCATGCGGACGGCTCCCAGGCGCCACGAGTCCAGCTCGGTGGCCGCCCAGTCGTCGACCTTCACCAGCTGGAGCGATCCGCCGCCGAGCTCCAGGACGGCCCCGCTGCGCAGGCTGGTCGAGTTGACCGCGGCCAGGTACCCGTATCGGGCTTCCTCCTCGCCGCTCAGCACCCGGATCTCCATTCCGGTCAGCTCGCGCGCACGGTCGATCAGGTCGGCGGCGTTGGGGGCGTCACGGATCGCACTGGTCGCGACGGCCACCTGCTCGGCCGGACCCAGCTCGCTGGCGGCGCA
>CAIKSH010000210.1 GCA_903830015.1 uncultured Solirubrobacterales bacterium
GAGCATCGCCTGCTCGTTCTTGGCGTCGTCGTACTCGGCGTTCTCGGCGATCTCTCCGTAGCCGCGGGCGTCCTTTATCCGCTCGGCGACTTCGCGGCGTCCCTCCCCGGTCAGCTCGTCGAGCTCGGCCTGGAGCTTCTTCATGCCCTCCGCTGTGAGGATGACTTCCTTGCTCATTTCGCCTCGGATCCAGCCTCGGAATGGGGAATTTCGCCGCCCACCGGCCGCGGCGAGTCGCGCAGTATAGCGGCGGGATTGACCGGTGTCAGGCCGCGGGGACCGCAACCAGCCCGGCGAAGAGCTCACGTGCCCGGGCGAGGTCGGGAGCCTGCTGCATTTCGCGGTGGGCCGCCTTGCCGGCGCCCAGCCGGTCGACGTACCACGGGTAGAAGGTCCGCAGGTACCGCCCCGCCTTCTCCTCGCCGAAGTGCTCGACGGCCCGGTCGCAGACCCATTCGAACTCGTTCAGTATCTCTTCCGGGGTGGGCTCGTCCCCGCGGCGGCCCAGCACCTGCTCGAAGAGCCACGGGTTGCCGAACGAGCCGCGGGCCAGCATCACCGCGTCGGCTCCGCTCTGGCGGCGGGCCTCCAGGGTCGCCTCGTGGTCGCTGAGGCCCCCGGAGATGATCACCGGTACGGGAAGCTCCTCGACGAGCCGGGCCGCGAGCTCGTAGTCGGGGGTTCCCTTGTGGTGGACCTGCGCCGAGCGCGGGTGGAAGGCGATCGCCGCCACGCCGGCCTCGTCGACGAGGCGCACGGCGAGCTCGATGCCGTCGGTCTCGCCGGTCCGCCGCCCCGAACGCAGCTTCACGGTAACCGGGAGCCCGCTCCCCTCCCCCGCCGCGCTGGCGATCGCCACCGCGGTCTGCGGGTCGGAGATGAGTGCCGAGCCGGCCCCGTTGCGGCAGACCTTCGGCACCGGGCACCCCATGTTGAGGTCGATGATGTCGGCACCGGCCTGCGCCGCTCCTTCGGCAGCCGAACGCATGACGTCCGGGTCCTGGCCGAAGAGCTGGAGGGCCACCGGCCCTTCGAACTCGCGCTCACGCGGGTCGATCACCAGAAGCTCGCGCATCGTCTTCTCGTTGCGGTGGTGGATGGCGAAGCTGGAGATCATCTCGCTGAAGACGATCCCGGCCCCGTAGCGCTTGGCCTGCAGGCGGACGAACCAGTTGCCGATTCCGGCCAGCGGGGCGAGCGCTACCCGGTTGGGCACGTGGATCTCGCCGATGGCGAAAGGCTCGGTCAGGTCGGGCAGGGCCACCGGGCGAGGTTAGCCCGCCCGCGGGCCGCTCAGCGGTTGCGCGCTTCGATGATGCGCAGCCCCTCGAGGGTCAGCAGGTCGTCGACCTCGCCGATCCGCTCGCAGAACGGGACTATGTGGTGGGCCAGGCCGCCGGTGGCGATCACCGAGGTGTCGTCGCCCATTTCGTCGAGGAGCCGCTCGAGGATGCCGTCGACCATCGCCGCGAAGCCGTAGATCACCCCGGACCGGATCGCCTCGATCGTCGACTTGCCGATCAGCGCCCGCGGTTCGACCAGGTCGACCTTCGGAAGCTTGGCCGCGCGCTCGGCCAGCGCCTCGACCGAGATCTCCACGCCGGGGCTGATGATCCCTCCGAGATACTCCCCGGCCTCGGATACCGGGTCCCAGGTGATGGCGGTCCCGAAGTCGACCACGACGCAGGCTCCGCCGAACCGCTCGTAGGCGGCGACGGCGTTGACCAGGCGGTCGGCGCCGATCTCGCGGGGGTTGTCGTAGCGCAGCGGCATTCCGGTCTTGAGGCCCGGGCCGACGACGAGCATCTCGTGGCCGAGGTAGCGGTCGGCCATCTCGGCCCACTGCGGCCCCAGCGCGGGGACGGTGGACGAGACAATCGAGCGGTCGATCTCGGCCAGGCCCATTCCCCTCAGCTCGACGAGGTTGCGCAGCGCGGCGCCGATCTCGTCGGCGGTCGAGTCGCGAACCGTGGCAAACCGCCAGTGCTCGACGAGCTCGTCGCCCCGGTAGGCGGCGAAGTGGGTCTGCGTGTTGCCGACGTCGACGGCGAGCAGCATCGCCGCGCCCTCAGGCAGCCGGCGGGGGCGGCGGCGCCACCGGCTGCGGAGCGCCGCCCTGCATGTGGTTGAGCTGCTGGCGCTCCAGGAAAGCGATCTCGCGGTTGGTCTCGAGGATCCGGAAGATCGCCACGAGGACCTCGAAGAAGATCCGGGCCATGATGATGTAGAGCAGGGCGACCAGCGGCCCGATGATCACCGCCAGGATGATTGCCACCACCGAGCCGGAGATGATCGCCGTGACGATGTAGCCGATCAGGCCGATCGCCACGAGGACGATCACGATCAGGTAGAGCCACTTCACCACCCGCGTGGTCACCACCCGCGAGAAATTCAGGTCGAAGAGGCTCGAGAAGAAGCCGGCGCGCGCCGTCGGCATCGTCGGGGGGACGCTCATCGCCCGCAACCGTAGCGAACCGCGGGGGCCCGGCGCGAAAGCGAGCGGTTACGATCGCCCCATGGACATCCGCCTCTACCTCGTAAACGGCTCCCACCCCTGCGTCACGGTCGAGAAGGCGCTCCAGATCAAGGGCCTCCCGTACAGCGTCGTAGAGCTTCCGCCGCCGGCGCACATGGCGGTGATGAAGCTCCGTTTCGGCAAGCGGACGGTCCCCGGGATCGAGATCGACGGCGAGAAGATCAGCGGCTCGCGCGAGATCCTCCGCCGGCTGGACCTGATCGTTCCGGAACCGCCAATCTTCCCCGCCGACCCCGCGGAGCGGGCCCGCGTCGAGGAGGCCGAGGCCTGGGGCGACGACATCCTCCAGCCGCTCGTCCGGCGGCTGCTCTGGCCCACCTTCCGCGCCCATCCGGAGCTCCTGGCCGCCTACTCGGAGGGCTCCAAGCTGCCCCCGATCCCAGCTCCGGTGCTGAAGGCCTCGGCGCCGCTCATCACCGCGATCGAGATGAAGGCCAACGGCGCCAGCGAGGTCACCTACCGCGAGGACCTGAGGACGATCCCGGCCATCCTCGACCACATCGACGGCCTTGTCGCCGACGGGACGATCGGCGGGGAGGAGCCCAACGCAGCCGACCTGCAGATCCTGGCCTCGCTCGACCTGCTGATGACCATGGCCGACCTGCGGGCCCTGATCGAGCCGCGACCCTGCGGCCAGGCGACGCTTCGGCTCTTCCCGGATACCCCGGTGCGCGCGCCGGGCGGGTCGATACCCGCCGACCTGCTCGCAGCGGCCTAGGCGCCGACCGTTAGAGGGTCGCCCTCGCGGCGAACCCCCTCCTCGAAGCCGAGCGCCTCGAAGGCCTCCGAGAGGCGCCGGCCATCCGGCGTGGCGAGGTCGAAGTCGAGCTCGAGCAGCGGTACGAGCACGAAGCGGCGGCTGGTTGCCTGCTCGTGCGGCAGGGTCAGCCGCTCGCTCTCGTAGGCCAGGTCGCCGAGCAGCAGCAGGTCGATGTCGATCGGCCTCGGCCCGTGCCGCACGCCGCCCTCGAGGTCGCGGCCGAGCTGCGCCTCGATCGCCTTGGCGAGGTCGAGCAGCTCCTCCGGGCCGAGGGCGGTGTCGATCTTCAGGCAGCAGTTGAGGAAGGCCGGCTGGTCGAGGACCTCGCCGACCGGGTCGGTGTCGTAGGTCGAAGAGGAGGCGAGCACCCCCACGCCGGCGGCCGCCAGTGCGTCGGCGGCCGCCTGCAGGGCGGCGCGCCGGTCGCCAACGTTGGATCCGAGCCCGAGATAGCCGATCACCGGACCAATCCTCTCAGGCGGCGGGCAGCAGGGCGGCCAGCTGGCGTGACTGGGCGAGCAGGACGCCGGCCGGCGACCAGATCCGCGCGTCCTCCTCGACGAACGAATCGACCGCGAACTCCGACTCGAAGATCCCCAGCACCGGCTCGTCCGGAGAAGCCTCAAGTGCAGCTTTAGGGTTGCGGAAGTGGATGGTCAGGTCGATCGTCGGAACGCCGACCGGGTCCAGGACGCTCATCAGGGTCGGGGGCATCCAGACGTCGGAGAGGAAGGCCAGGAGGGCGGCGTCGTACCGGTGGGGCTCCCGCAGGCCTATCCATCCGCCCGTGTAGGCCGCGTCGGCCCCGGAGAAC
>CAIKSH010000211.1 GCA_903830015.1 uncultured Solirubrobacterales bacterium
GAGGCAAACTGGACGCCCCCGGCCTTCATCCGCCCGCCGCTGAGCACCTGGCTCTTGACCACCGTCTCGCCGCCGATCCGCGCGGCGGCCTCGCGTGCCTCCTCGGGAGTCCTCGCGAAGCCGAAGTCGGTCACCGGGATCCCGGCGCGCCGCACGATCTCGCGGGCCTCGAACTCGTAGAAGCGCATCAGTCCAGGCCGTAGGCGGCGGCGAGCTCGGGGTCGTCGGCGGCGAGCATCCGCGCCAGCTCGACCATCACCTGGCACTGCTTCCAGGTGGCGTCGTCCTGCATCTTGCCGTCGATCATGTGGACCCCGCGTCCGTCGGGAATCGCCTCGATCACCTTGAGGGCGAAGCGCACCTCGTCGGGATCGGGGGAGAAGACCTTCTTGGCCACGTCGATCTGGGCCGGGTGCAGCGACCAGGCGCCGACGCAGCCCATCAGGAAGGCCGAACGGAACTGGGCCTCGCAGCCCTCGAGGTCCTTGATGTCGCCGAAGGGTCCGTAGAAGGGGAGGATCCCGGCGCTGGCGCAGGCGTCGACCATGCGGGCGATCGAGTAGTGCCAGAGGTCCTGCTGGGAGCTCGGGCGCTCGGACTCGGGGTTTTCCGGGTCCGGGTCCTCGACCACCCGGTAGCCGGGGTGGCCGCCGCCGACGCGGGTGGTCTTCATCCGGCGCGAGGCGGCCAGGTCGGCCGGGCCGAAGCTCATGCCCTGCATGCGAGGGCTGGCGTAGGCGATCTCCTCGACGTTGGCCACGCCGAGCGCCGTCTCGAGGATGGCGTGGACGAGGATCGGCTTGTCCAGGCCGGCCTTGGCCTCCAGCTGGGCCAGGAGGCGGTCGACGTAGTGGATGTCCCAGTCTCCCTCGACCTTGGGGACCATGATCACGTCCAGGCGGTCGCCGATCTCGGTGACCAGCGTCGTCAGGTCGTCCAGCACCCAGGGCGACTCGAGCGAGTTGATGCGGGTCCACAGCTGGGTGGAGCCCAGGTCGGCGGTCTGGCCGATCTTCACCAGGCCCTCGCGCGCGGCTTCCTTGTTGTCGACCGGGACGGCGTCCTCGAGGTTGCCCAGGAGGATGTCGGTCTGGGCCGCGATGTCCGGCAGCTTGGCGGCCATCTTCTCGTTGCTCGGGTCGAAGAAGTGGATCATCCGCGACGGGGTGACCGGGATCTCGCGGAGCGGCTCCGGGGCGCCGATGGCCTGCGGCTTGAAGAAGTCCCTCGGGTGTCTCATGGCTCCGGAAGCTACCTACCTTCGCGCCGCGGCGACGGCTCGTATGAAACCCTTAGCGGGCAGCAGGAAGCCAACCCCGATCCGGGAGATCGCATAACCGATGTCAGAGAGCGGATTCACCACCGACCAGGCCGAGCGCGAGGCGTCCGGCGCCCACGCCTACGGCCGCTACCTCGAGGAGTTCGAGGTCGGTGACGTCTACAAGCACTGGCCGGCCAAGACGGTCACCGAGGCCGACGACCACCTCTTCTGCCTGATCACGATGAACCACCATCCGCTCCACATCAACGACGTCTACGCCGGCAATTCGCAGCAGGGCCGCAACGTCGTGGTCGGCCCGCTGGTCTACTCGCTGGCCCTCGGGATGAGCGTCAGCGACGTCTCGGGCAAGGCGATCGCCAACCTGGCGACCGCGGAGCTGAGCCATCCCAACCCGGTCTTCCACGGCGACACCCTCTTCTGCGAGACCGAGGTCCTCGAGAAGAAGGAGTCCAAGAGCAAGCCCGACCGCGGCGTGGTGAAGGTCCACACCCGCGTCTACAACCAGGACGGAGTGCTGGTGGCCGAGTTCAAGCGACTGGTCCTCGTGCCCCGCCGCGAGCCGGGCGAGCCGGCCGGCGAGTAGGTTCGCCGCCATGACCGACACTTCGGCCCCCACGGACAACAAGGCCCTGGTCTCCTGGGTGGAGGAGATCGCCGAGCTGGCCAAGCCCGACTCGATCCACTGGTGTGACGGCTCCGAGGCCGAGTACGACGCGCTCTGCCGGCAGCTGGTGGACAACGGCACCTTCCGCGAGCTCGACGAGGCCCGGCGCCCGAACTCCTACCTGGCCTGGTCGGACCCGGATGACGTGGCGCGCGTCGAGGACCGCACCTACATCTGCTCGGCCTCCGAGCAGGATGCCGGCCCGACCAACAACTGGGAGGACCCGGCGAAGATGCGCGAGCGCCTGGTTGAGCTCTTCGAGGGGACGATGATCGGGCGCACGATGTACGTGGTGCCGTTCAGCATGGGCCCGCTCGGCTCGGACAAGTCCTACATCGGCGTCCAGCTGACCGATTCCCCCTACGTGGTGGTCTCGATGCGGGTGATGACCCGGATGGGCGCCGCTGCGCTGGACGAGCTGGGCAGCGACGGCCACTGGGTGCCCTGCGTGCACTCGGTCGGCATGCCGCTGGAGGACGGGGCCGAGGACGTGCCCTGGCCGTGCAACGAGGAGAAGTACATCGTCCACTTCCCGGAGACCCGCGAGATCTGGTCCTACGGCTCGGGCTACGGCGGCAACGCCCTGCTGGGCAAGAAGTGCTTCGCGCTGCGGATCGCCTCGGTGATGGCCCGCGACGAGGGCTGGATGGCCGAGCACATGCTGATCCTCAAGCTCACCTCCCCGGAGAAGGAGGTCAAGTACATCGCCGCCGCCTTCCCGTCGGCCTGCGGCAAGACCAACCTCGCGATGCTGATACCGACCCTCGAGGGCTGGACGGTCGAGACGATCGGCGATGACATCGCGTGGATGAAGTTCGGCGACGACGGGCGCCTCTATGCCATCAACCCGGAGGCGGGCTTCTTCGGGGTCGCCC
>CAIKSH010000212.1 GCA_903830015.1 uncultured Solirubrobacterales bacterium
ATCCGCGCCGCCGCCGGCGAGCCGCTCTCCTACTCCCAGGACGACATCGAGCTCACCGGCCACGCGATCGAGTGCCGGATCAACGCCGAGAACGCCGCCGCCAACTTCGCCCCGGCCCCCGGCCCGATCGGCCGCTACGTCGAGCCGGCCGGCCCCGGCGTGCGCGTCGATTCCGGCGTCGGCGAGAACGGCGAGGTCTCCCCGATGTACGACCCGATGGTCGCCAAGCTGATCGTCTGGGACGTCGACCGCGAGGCCGCCACCCGCCGGATGCTGCGCGGCCTGGGCGAATACGAGATCGAGGGGCTCACCACGCTGATCCCGTTCCACACCGCCCTCCTGCAGACCGAGGACTGGGAGAAGGGCACCACCTGCCGCGAGCTGGTCTCCGACGAGGAGTGGCTGAAGTCGACCGCCGCCGAGACCGTCCCGGTCGACGCCGGCGACGAGGAGAAGGTCGAGCAGCAGTACACCGTCGAGGTCTCCGGCCGGCGCTTTGACGTGAACGTCGTCGGGCCGCCCCCGGTGGCCGGCGCCGCCCCCGCCGCGGCCAACGGCGCCGCGCCGAAGACCCGGCGCGGCGAGCGCAAGGCCGGCGGTGCCGGTGGCCCCGACCTGCTCGAGTCCCCGCTCCAGGGCAACATGTGGAAGGTCGTCGTCGCCGAGGGCGACACGGTCGACGAGGGCCAGCTGATCTGCATCATCGAGGCGATGAAGATGGAGAACGAGATCACCGCCCACAAGGCCGGCGTGATCGCCGAGCTGCCGATCAGCGAGGGCGCGCCGATCTCCGCCGGCGACCCGATCGCCCGCATCGCCGCCGCCGACGGCGACGCCGGTGAGTGAGCTCTCCGTCTGGGTCGCCGAGCCGGCCGAGGCGGGAACGGTCGCCCGGCTGCTGATCGCCTTCCGCAACGACCTCGGCTACGACTGGCCCAGCGACAACGCCTTCCTGGCCGGCGTCGAGCGCCTGATCGAGGACCGCAAGACCACCGCCTACCTGCTCGGCGCCCCCGACCCCGACAGCCCGCCGGCCGGCGTGGCCCAGCTGCGCTTCCGCCACGGACTCTGGCGCGCCGGGCCCGACTGCCTGCTCGAGGACCTCTTCGTCGAGCCGCCGGCCCGCGGCCGCGGCCTGGGCCGGGCGATGACCGAGTTCGCGATGGAGTACGCCCGCGACAAGCGTGGCGCCCGGCGCATGGAGCTCGACGTCAACGAGGCCAACACCGGAGCCCTGAAGCTCTACGAATCGCTGGGCTTCGGGGTAAAGAACCAGCACGGCGGGCGCGACCTCTACCTGCGCGTCCACCTCGACGACTGATCAGGCCTCCAGCGCCTCCAGGTTGCGATCGTGGTTACGCATCTGGGTCTCGCCGCTGCGGCCGGCCGGCGGCACCAGCTCTTCGAGGTAGCGCAGGTCCTCTTCGAGGATCTCCAGCGCCTTGTCTCGCTCCAGCACCGGCCCGTGGCCGGGAACCACGCGCTCGGAGCGCTCGACCAGCGGCGCCAGGCGCTCCAGCGTCGCGCGGTAGGCCGAAGGCGAGCCGCCGGCCTCGAAGAAGGTCGGGATCTCCACCGCCGAGAGGTAGTCGCCGCACGCCAGCACTCCGGCCCAACCGGCCAGGAGGGCCATGCCGTCCTTGGTGTGGCCGTCGGCGGGATGGAGTTCGATCTCGTTGGCCCCGATCTCCAGCGAGCCGGGCACGGGGAGCGCCTGCACCTGGCCGAGCGAGAGCGGCGCCGGGCGCTCGACGTACTGCTGGTCGTCGAAGGCGCGCAGCGAGCGGGCGCCGGCCCCGGGCTCGCCGGTCAGCCGCGCTGCGGTGGTCTCCGCGCAGCCCAGCGCCGCGCCGGGAAAGGCCAGGCGCCCGAGCAGGTGGTCCCAGTCGCCGTGGGTGGCCAGCAGCCCGCTGACCTGCCAGCCGACGTGCTCGGCCACCCCGGCCAGCGCCTCGAGCTCCTCGGGCAGGAGCGGGGAGTCGACCAGGAAGCTCTCCTCGCCGCTGTGAACCAGCAGGCAGTTGGTCTGCCAGATCGCCGACGTGCCGACGAGGACGTCCTCGTGAACGGCGACGACCTTCACGGCCCGGTGGCCCTCAGGCGGCGCCGAGCAGCTTGGCCGCCTCGAGGAGGTTCTTCACCTCGGCGGTCGGCTTCTTGGCGTTGGGCTCGAGCTTGACCTTGTTGCGGTTGACCCAGATCACGGGGATCCTGGCCTTCAGGCAGGGCTCGATGTCGGCGTGCATACCGCAGGCGATGTGGACCCAGTTCTTCTTCCCGCCCACGCGGCGGGCGAACTCGGTGAAGTGGGCCCGCTCGGGCTTATAGGAGCGGACCTGCTGGGCGGTGACCACGAGGTCGAAGTTGAGCGGGATGTAGCGACGCGTCTCGCCGAGCAGGCGGTCGTCGATGTTGGAGATCAGGCCGGTCTCGAACTTCTTGCCGAACCGCTTGAGCTGGAGGTTGGTCTCCTTGAACGGCTTCCAGTAGGGGATCGAGTCGGGCAGGAAACCGGCGCGGGAGGGCTCCAGAGGCCAGTTGATCTCCTCGGCAATCTGCACGGCGACGCGGCGCAGGACCTCGGCGTAAAGCTCGTAGGAGCCGGCCTCGATCTCGTGCTGGAGCTCAAGGAAGCGCGGGAAGATCACGCTGGTGTCCTCGATCTCGAAACCCTGGGCGGCGGCCTCCTTCTCGAAGGCGTCGATCACCCCGGTCTCCCAGTCGATCAGGGTGCCGTAAACGTCGAAGGTGACCCAGTTGACTTTCTTGGGAAGCGGCATCCGGACCCGCATTCTAGGAAGCCGCGCCCGGCCGGGCCTCTCCGCTACGGTTCCGCGAGCCTCATGGACCTCCTCGAATACCAGGGCAAGCAGCTCTTCGTGCGCCACGAGATCCCCGTTCCCTCCGGCATCCCGGCCCGCACGGTCGACGAGGCGGTCGCCGCCGCCGAGCAGATCGGCTTCCCCGCCGTGATCAAGGCCCAGGTGAAGATCGGCGGGCGCGGCAAGGCGGGCGGGATCAAGATCGCCAGGGACGCCGCCGAGGCCCGCGAGCACGCCGAGGCGATCCTCGGTATGGACATTCGCGGCTTCACCGTCCACGAGCTCTGGATCGAGGAGGCCTCGCAGATCGACGCCGAGTACTACGCCTCGATCATCTTCGACCGCTCGGCCAAGGCGCCGCTGGTCATGCTCTCCACCAAGGGCGGCATGGACATCGAGGCCGTCGCCGAGGAGGACCCCGACGCGATCGCCACCCTCCACGTCGACCCGCTGCTCGGCTTCCAGCCCTACGAGGGGCGCCGCCTGGCCTACGGGGCCGGGGTCGACGCCGACGTCGTCCGTCCGGTCGGGGACTTCCTGGCCCGCCTCTACGACACCTTCGTCTCCGAGGAGGCGATGCTTGTCGAGGTCAACCCGCTGATCGTCACCTCGGACCGTGACGTAAAGGCGCTCGACGCGAAGGTCACCCTCGACGACAACGCGCTATTCCGCCACAAGGAGAACGCCGAGCTGCGCGACCCGAGCGCCGAGGACCCCCAGGAGCAGATGGCCCACGAGGCCGGACTGGCCTACGTCAAGCTCGACGGCGACATCGGCATCTTCGGCAACGGGGCAGGGCTGGTGATGAGCACGCTCGACGTCGTCGCCCAGTACGGCGGCGAGCCGGCCAACTTCCTCGACGCCGGCGGCGGCGCCAAGCCCGAGGCGATCACCAAGGCCGTGGAGATCATCTGCTCCAACGAGAAGGTCAAGGCGGTCCTCTTCAACATCTTCGGCGGCATCACCCGCTGCGACGACGTGGCCAACGGGCTGATCGAGGCCTTCAAGACCGCCCCGCCCAGCGTCCCGATCGTCGTCCGGCTCGACGGCACCAACGACGAGGCAGGGCGCAAGCTGCTGGCCGATGCCGACCTGCCCGGCGTCCACGCCGCCGCGACGATGAACGAGGCGGCCGAGATGGTCGTCGCCCTCGCGAAGGGAGAGAGCGCGTGAGCATCATCGTCGGCACCGACACGAAGCTCTGCGTCTCGGGCATCACCGGCAGCGAGGGCCGCTTCCACACCCTCAACAACCGCGCCTACGGGACCGACGTGGTCTCCGGAGTTACGCCGGGCAAGGGCGGCCAGGACGTCGAGGGGATCCCGGTCTTCGACACCTTCGCCGCCGCCGTGGAGGAGACCGGCGCCAACACGGCGATGGTCTTCGTGCCGCCGCCGTTTGCTGCCGACTCGATCCTCGAGGCCGCCGACGCCGGGATCGCGACGATCATCTGCATCACCGAGGGAATCCCCGCCCACGACGAGCTGCGCGCCTACACGCAGCTCAAGCGCATGGACGGCGTCCGGCTGGTGGGTCCCAACTGCCCGGGGGTCCTCTCGCCCGGCAAGGCCAACGTCGGGATCATCCCCGCCTCCGTCTTCAGCCA
>CAIKSH010000213.1 GCA_903830015.1 uncultured Solirubrobacterales bacterium
CGCTCGTCGAAGCAGAGCGAGGCCACGGCGCAGCCGGCGCCCCGGGCCGCCTCGAGCACCGTCGTGCCCTCCTCGACCTCGACCGTTGCCCCGTCGATGGTTACCGAGATCACGAGAGCCCGAGCTCCTCGGGATAGTGCTCCATCAGGCTGCGGATCGGCGCCGGCATGCCGCTGCCGTGGCCGCAGAGGCTGCCCTTCTCGAGGGTGTCGAGGAGCTCGGCGAGCGAGTCGCGGTCGATCGGGCCGTCGGCCTGGGCCATCTCCAGCGCCCGGCGCAGGCCGATCCGGCACGGGAAGCAGGTGCCGCAGCTCTCGTCGGCGCCGAAGTGCAGGAGGTGGACGCAGAGCTCGCGCATGTCGGTCTCCTGGCCAAAGGCGAGGATCGAGCCGTGGCCGACCATGCAGCCGACCGCCGCCAGGTCGTCGCGCTCGAACCGGGTGTCCAGCAGCGAGGCGGGGAGGATTCCGCCGAGGGGCCCCCCGATCTGGACCGCCTTGATCTCGCCTCCGTCGCGCAGGCCGCCGGCCGCATCGCAGATCTCGCGGACCGTCATGCCAAAGGGAACCTCGAGGATCCCCGGCTCGGCGAAGGACTCGTTGAAGCAGACCAGCTTGGTGCCGCCGGTCGCGTCGCCGTCGCTCAGGACGGCGTGGGCCTGGCCGCCGTGCTCGCCGATGAAGGGAACGGCGCAGAGAGTCTCCACGTTGTGGACCAGGGTCGGGGCGTTGAGGAAGCCGCGCTGGGCCGGGAACGGCGGCCGCGCGCGGACGGTGCCACGCAGGCCCTGGGCCGAGTTGATGAGCGCGGTCTCCTCCCCCACCACGTAAGAGCCGGCGCCCTCGACCACGGCGACGTCGAAGTCCAGGCCCGAGCCGAGGATGTCCTCGCCGAGCAGGTTGGCCGCGCGCGCCTCCTGCACCGCCTCGCGCAGGATCGGCGTCGAGTCGGGGTACTCGGAGCGCACGAGGATCACGCCGGTAGTGGCGCCGATCGCCCACCCGGCCAGGGCCATTCCCTCCAGGAGCACCTCGGGGGTCTCCTCCATCAGGTACTTGTCGATGTACGAGCCGGGGTCGCCTTCGTCGCCGTTGACCACCACGTACTTGCGCTCGCCGGGCGCGTCGCGGACGAACCGCCACTTGGTCGCCGAGGGAAACCAGGCCCCGCCGCGGCCGCGCAAGTCGGCGGCGGCAACCTCCTCCAGGAAGCTCTCCGGGGTGTAGGTCTCCAGGGCGGTGCGCAGGCCGTCCCAGTCCGGGTCACGGAGCATCGCCGGCCGGTCGAGCAGGCTTCGCACCGAGGGCTTGGGCGCCGGCCGGGCCTCGCCGGCGAGGACTCGGTCGACCACTCCCTCCCCGGCGTCGACGACGTCCCCGTCGAGGACCGCCGGCCCGCAGTGGCAGAGGCCCAGGCAGACGGTCTCCGATAGCGAGACCGAGCCGTCCTCGCTGGCCGTTCCCATCTCCAGGCCCAGCCCGGCTTCGAGCCCGGCGGCCACCTCCTCACCGCCGGCCTCCCAGCAGGCCGTGCCGGTGCAGACGCAGACCTCGCGGCGGCCGAACGGCCGCAGGAAGTCGTCGTAGTAGGTGCTGATGCCGTAGACCGTGGCCTCGGGCAGCCCGGTCTTCTCGGCCACCTCGCGCATCGCCTCGTGGGTTATCTCGCCGTCGCGCTCACGGGCCTCGTCGAGGAGGGCGATCGCGTTGTTCTCCAGGGCCTCCTCGTGGCGGGTGATGAGATCGGCCAGGTTCCGCGACATCCATTGGACAAATTAGTTCATTCGACGCACGGACCGCAAGGATCCCCGACCCTTCGGGGACCCCGGCACCCGGGACCACTGTGGCCGCGGGGCTGCCGGCGGATACGATCGCCACCGATGCTCTCCCTGACCGACCTCCAGCGGCTCGCCGAGGCTCACCCCGAGCCCCTGGAGCTGACGGTTCCCGGCTTCGACATCGGGGGAAGGCCCTTCGACTTCGACCGGCGGCCGGCGATCATGGGCGTGGTCAACATGTCGCGCGACTCCTGGTACCGGGAGAGCGTGGTCCCCACGCCGGAGGCGGCCATCCGGCGCGGGCGGGTGCTCGCCGCCCAGGGAGCCGACCTGATCGACGTCGGCGCCGAGTCGACGATCCTGGACGCCGAGAGGGTCGGAGCCGCGGCCCAGGTCGAGCAGCTCGTCCCGGTGGTCGAGGCGCTCAGCGCCGACGGGATCCTCGTCTCGGTGGAGACCTACGAGCCCGAGGTCGTGGAGGCCTGCCTGCAGGCCGGCGCGGCGCTGCTCAACCTCACCGGGACCGCCCACCACGAGGAGATCTACGCCCTGGCCGCCGCCCACGGGGCCGCCGTGGTGCTCTGCTTCGTGGAGGGTGAGAACGTGCGCGAGGTCGGCGAGGTGACCCTGGACGGGGACCCGATACCGGGCCTGATCGCCCACTTCGAGCCGCGGATCCAGCAGGCGCGCGCCGCCGGGGTGGAGCGGCTCTTCGTCGACCCCGGCATGGGCTTCTACTACTCCAACCTTCTCGACGGCGAGGCCCGCGTGCGCCACCAGGCGGGGATCTTCCTCAACAGCTTCCGCCTGCGCACGATGGGGCTTCCGGTCTGCCACGCCCTCCCCCACGCCTTCGACTTCTTTGGCGACGAGGTCCGCACCGCCGAAGGCTTCTTCGCCGTTCTGGCCGCGCTCGGGAAGACCGGGCTCTTCCGCACCCACGAGGTGCCGCGCGTGAAGGCGGTGCTGGAGACGCTTTCGGCGATCGGCCCGGAAGACGTCAACCCGTAGGCGCCGCCGCAAGGGCTACGCCCTCCTCGCCGGTGGGCGAGACCTCGAGCGCCAGCAGCTCCAGCCCGGCGGCCCGAACGATCGCCTCCAGCCCCTCCGGCGTGTGGCGGGCCGAACGCAGCAGCCGCACCGGGCTGCCGGGCTCCAGGCGAACCTCGCCGGCCTCGAGCTCCAGCTCGAGCTCCTCCCGCGGCTCCAGCCATGCGCCGACGGCGGCCGCCGCGCCGGTGCCCGGATCGGAGAGCTCGCCGATCCGCACGTCGGCAAGGCCCTC
>CAIKSH010000214.1 GCA_903830015.1 uncultured Solirubrobacterales bacterium
CGCCACCGGATTGACCGTCTTCGACAGCGGGATTCGCACCATGCTGCCGCCCCGGCTGCGCCACGCCTCGCTCCAGCATCTGCTGACCACGCTCGAGAACACCCGGCCCGGGGGCGAAACGCGCATCGCCGACTGCCTCCACCGGATCGCCGAGGGATCGAAGCGCAAGGGACTCATTGTCCTGATCTCCGACCTGCTTGACGATCCCGCCGCGCTGCTCTCGGCCCTCCAGCATTTCCGCTTCCAGGGACACGACGTGATCGTCTTCCATAAGCTCCAGAAGGACGAGATCCGTGCCGTGGTCGAGCTGCTGATGCTGCGCGTCCGCGAGACGCTCGCCGAGCGCGGCCTGCAGATCGAGCTGACCGAGGAGGCCCGCGACTTCCTGGTCGAGAAGGGCTGGGATCCCTCGATGGGCGCCCGCCCGCTGCGCCGGGCCATCCAGCGCTACATCGAGGACCCGCTGGCCGACTTCGTCCTGCGCGAGGAGCTGACCGAGGGGGCCACCGTCATGGTCGACGTCGCTCCCGAGGATGCCGAGGACGATGTCGTGCTGACGGTCGTCGAGTCCAAGGTGCCGGCGGCGGTCGGCGCGCCCGAGGACGAGTCCACGGAGGGCGACGGCGAGGAGCCGGCTCCCGAGGGCGAGTCCGAAGAGTCCTGAGCGCCAGGAGGGGGAAAGCCGTCGGGGCCGGGATCTAGTCTCGGTCGATGGCCCGTGGCTCCACCGTATTCGTCTGCTCGCAGTGCGGCCACAGCTCGCCGAAGTGGCACGGCCAGTGCCCCGGCTGCGAGGAGTGGAACACGCTGGCCGAGGAGCGCGCGCCGGCCAGGGAAAAAGGCAAGACGGCCTCCCGCGGCGCCGGGGCGGCCGGCGAGCCGACCCGCCTGCGGGACGTCTCGGCCGACCGTACCCCGCGGATGCCCACCGGCATCGCCGGCCTCGACCGCCTGCTCGGGGGCGGCGTGGTCCCCGGCTCGCTGGTCCTGGTCGGCGGCTCTCCCGGGATCGGCAAGTCGACGCTGACGACCATGGCCCTCGGCCTGGCCGAGGCGGCCGGGCGCCGCACGCTCTACGTATCCGGCGAGGAATCGGCGGCGCAGATCCGCCTGCGGGCCGAGCGGCTGGAGGCCGGCTCGGCTCCCGGCTCGCTCTCGGTCCCGGTGATCGCCGAAACCGACCTGGGCGCGATCCTGGCCACCATCGAGGCCGAGCGGCCCGAGCTCTGCGTGGTCGACTCGGTCCAGACCATCGGCTCGGGTGAGCTGACCGGGGCTCCGGGCACGGTGGGCCAGGTCCGTGAGGCGGCCTCGCGGCTGATGGAGCTCGCCAAGCGGACCGGCACCGCGATCGTGCTCGTCGGCCACGTGACCAAGGAGGGATCGCTGGCCGGACCCCGCGTTCTCGAGCACCTGGTCGACTGCGTGCTGCAGTTCGACGGCGAGCGGGAACGCACCTACCGGACGCTGCGGGCCCTCAAGAACCGCTTCGGCGCGACCAGCGACGTCGCCGTCTTCGAGATGGACGACAGCGGCCTTACCGAGGTGGTCGACGCCAGCGCCCGCTTCGTCGAGGAGGCGACCCGGGCCCCCGGGAGCGTGATCCTCGCGGCCATGGAGGGGAGCCGCCCGCTCCTGGTCGAGGTCCAGGCGCTGGTCTCGCCCAGTGAGGTGGTTCCCCCGCGACGGGTCGTCAACGGCATCGACCGCAACCGGCTGGCCCTCGTCCTCGCCGTCCTGGCCCGGCACGCCGGGGTCTCGACCTCGTCGAGCGACGTCTTTGTCAACGTGGTCGGCGGCGTGCGGATCGACGAGCCCGGCGCCGACCTGGCGATCGCGCTCGCGGTGGCCGGCGCCGCCTCGGACGCTCCGCTGGCCGAGGCCGGGCGCGCTCCGCTCTGTGCCTTCGGCGAGGTCGGGCTGAACGGTGAGCTGCGGTCGGTGGCCCACCACGACCGCCGGGCCGCCGAGGCGGCCCGCTTCGGCCTCGGGGAGCCGGTATCGCCATCCGGCGCCGCGACGCTCCGCGAGGCGCTCAGGGGTGCCCGGACGAGCTTCCCGGAGGACTCTGAGCGCCAGATTGCCTGACGCGGGCCCGGGTAAAGCCCTGTTAAAATAGGCCTCTAGATGGCGTCCAAGTCGGTAGAAGAGGCGGTAGAGGAGGTAGGGCGCCAGGAGCCCCGCCTCGTGCGCGCGCTGGAGATGATCGCGCCGGGAACCGCCCTCCGCGAAGGCGTCGACAGCATCGTAAACGCCCGTACCGGCGGCCTGATCGTCGTCGGCGACCCGGAAGAGCTCAGCTTCATGTTCTCCGGCGGGATCCGCCTCGACATCGACTACTCGCCGGCCTACGTCTACCAGGTGGCCAAAATGGACGGGGCGATCATCCTCAACGCCAACGCGACCAAGATCGTGATGGCCAACGTGCAGCTGATGCCCGATCCGACGATCCTCTCGCTGGAGACCGGCACCCGCCACCGCACCGCCGAGCGCGTGAGCAAGCAGAGCGACTCGCTGGTCATCGCCATCTCCCAGCGGCGCGAGGTCGTCTCGCTCTACGTCGACGGCGGCAAGTACGTCCTCGAGGACATTCCGACCGTCCTGGCCAAGGCCAACCAGGCGCTGGCGACGCTCGAGAAGTACCGGCTGCGCCTCGACCAGGTGACCACCCGCCTCACCGCGCTGGAGTTCGAAGGCGGGGCGACCCTCCACGACGTCCTCACCGTCCTGCAGCGCTCCGAGATGGTTACCCGCATGGCCTCGGAGATCGAGCGCTACATCGTCGAGCTGGGCACCGAAGGGCGCCTGATCGAGATGCAGCTCGAGGAGACCCTCTTCGGCGCCGCCGCCGACAAGGTCGCCCTGGTCCGCGACTACATCGTCAATGACGACGAGGACTCCTTCGCCCTGGTCCTCGAGCAGCTCGCCCGGCTCGACCACCAGGACGTGCTGGACTTCGGCCGCCTCTCGGAGCTGCTGGGCTATGACCGCAAGCTGAACACCATCGACTACCCCGTCTCGCCGCGCGGCTACCGGATCCTCGGCTACATCCCGAGGCTGCCGAAGATCGCCGTCGGCAACATCGTCATGGAGCTCGGCGGCCTAGACGACCTGCTGGCTGCCGGCGATGCCGAGCTGGAGTCGATCGACGGGGTGGGAGAGCTGAGGGCGAAGGACATCCGCGAGGGCCTTCGCCGGCTGCAGGAGATCAATTACGTCTATCGGCACCTGCAGATCTGACGACGAGTTTGGAGAAGTAAGGCGCCGCGTTCGGCGCCCTGATCAAGGAGGGCACCATCTCAACGACCAAGGATGAAATTCAGGAGGAGACCGAGCCGCAGGCTCCGGTCCTCGAGCACATCGAGTTCGAGAAGGGCGACAACGTCGTCTATCCGCACCATGGCGCGGGGAAGGTGATCAAGAAGGAATCGCGCGAGATGTTCGGGCAGAGGCGCGTCTACCTGACCATCCAGATCAACCACAACGACATGACGGTGATGGTGCCGTCCGAGAATGCCGCGATCGCCGGCCTGCGCCGCGTGATCGACGAGAAGACGGTCAAGAAGGTCCTCGCCGTGCTGCGCGCCGGCACCTCGGAGATGCCGAAGAACTGGAACCGGCGTTACAAGCACAACCGGGACAAGATCAAGACCGGCGACATCTACGAGCTCAGCGAGGTCGTCCGTAATCTCGCCATCCGCGAGCGCGAGAAGGGTCTCTCCACCGGCGAGAAGCAGATGTATACGCGGACCAAGAAGATCCTCGCCTCCGAGCTGATGTACGCCCTGGACATGGACGAGGAGCAGGCCGAGGAGCACCTCGACGGGATCCTCGCCAAGTCCTCCGAGAAGCCCAAGAGCAAGCCGAAGGCCACGAAGTCCTCGAAGTCCTCGGCGGGCAAGGCCAAGGCCAAGGCCTAAGGAGTCGGCGTGCCCGGCGGAGCGGTCGCGCTGGTCGTGGCCGCCGGGCGCGGCGAGCGCCTCGGCTCCCAGGGGCCGAAGGCCTTCGTCACGGTGGCGGGCCGCCCGATGCTCGAGTGGAGCATCGAGGCGCTGCGCGCCTCGCCGGGCGTGAGCGAGATCGTCGTCGCCCTGCCGGCTGGTGCTGCCCCGCCGGACGGCGTAACCGCCGCCACCGGCGGTGAGACCCGCTCGGAGTCGGTGCGCAACGCCCTGGCCGCAGCGACCGACGGCGAGGCCCAGGTCGTGCTGGTCCACGACGCCGCCCGGCCGCTCCTTACCGCCGGAATGGTCGCCGATTGCCTCGACGCGCTGGAGTCGGGCGGGGGCTGGGACGGCGCGATCGTCGCCGCGCCGGTCAGCGACACGATCAAGCGCGCTCCGGACGGGCAGGCCGTAGCCGAGACGCTCGACCGGAACGAGCTCTGGGCGGTCCAGACCCCGCAGGTCTTCCGCCGGGCCGTGCTCGAGCGGGCGCTCGATGCCCCGCCGGAGGTACTGGCCGCGGCCACCGATGACGCGATGCTGGTGGAGGGAGCCGGCGGGCGCGTGAGGGTCGTCGAGGCCCGTCACGCCAACCCGAAGGTCACCACGCCCGAGGACCTGGCGCTGGCCGCCCAGCTCCTGGGCGCCGGCTGATGCTGACCGATTACCACGTCCACATCCGGCCTGACGACCCGAACGCCGCGGCCGGCGACTGGTACACGGCCGACAATGCCGCCCGCTACTGGGAGGCCGCCGCCGAGGCCGGCATCGGGGAGCTCGGGGTCAGCGAGCACATCTACCGCTTCGATGAGGCGCTGGAGGTCTGGGACAACCCGCTCTGGCGCGAGTTCGCCCGCGACGACGTCGACCGCTACTGCTCGTTCGTGCGGGAGGAGACCGACTTGAGGCTCGGCATCGAGGCCGACTACGTTCCCGGCCGCGAGGACCGTATGGCCTCCTTCCTGGAAGCCCGCGACTGGGACTACGTCGTCGGCTCGATCCACTTCCTCGGCGACGCCGGGGCGCTCGACGAGGAACGATTCGACATCTGGGGCTCGGGGATGGGCGCCGAGAAGATCTGGAGCACCTACTTCACCTGGCTGGGCGAGCTGGCCCGGACCGGCAGCTACGACATCCTCGCCCACCCGGACCTCGTAAAGCACTGGGGTCCCGGCCGTCCCGCGCCGGAGGGCGACCTGCGCCGCTACTACGAGCTGGCGGCCGACGGACTGGCCGAGTCGGGGATCGCCGTCGAGCTCTCCACGGCCGGGCTGCGCAAGCCGGTCGGGGAGCTCTACCCGTCGCGCGAGTTCCTGGAGATGGCGATCGAGGCCGGCTGCCCGGTGGCGCTCTCCAGCGACGCCCATCGCCCCGAGGACGTCGGCGCGGGATACGATCAGGCCCTCGAGCTCCTCGCCTCCCTGGGGGTCGGCGAGCTCGCCGTATTCGAGGGCCGCCAGAGGCGGCTCGTGCCGATCGGGGCTGAAGAGCAGTGAACCGCACGGGAATTGGATGGGACTCTCACCGGCTGGTCGCCGGCCGCCGGCTGGTGCTCGGGGGCGTCGAGGTGGAGAGCGAGAAGGGCCTGGAGGGCCACTCGGACGCTGACGTCCTCACCCATGCGGTGATCGACGCGCTTCTCGGCGCGGCCGGGCTGGACGACATCGGCGCGCACTTTCCCGACACCGACCCGCAGTACCGGGACGCCGACTCGATCGCCCTCCTGGAGGGCGCCTGCGCCCTGGTTGCCGAGGCCGGCTTCTCGGTGGTGAACGTCGATGCCACGCTGATGCTCGAGGAGCCCAAGGTCGCCGCCCACCGCCCCCGGATGCGCGAGCGTCTGGCCGGCGCGATCGGGGTCGATCCCTCGGCGGTAAACGTGAAGGCCACCACCGGCGAGGGCATGGATGCCGTCGGCCGGGGCGAAGGCGCGGCGGCAATCGCCGTGGCAACGCTGCGCGCTTCCTGACCGCTGCCGTAGATTGGCGCCGTGCGCCAGATCCGCCTACACGACACCCGCCGCGGCGAGGTCGTCGATTTCGAGCCGCGCGACCCGGGTCGCGCCTCGATCTACGCCTGCGGCCCCACCGTCTACAGCCGGATCCACATCGGCAACGCGCGCCCCTTCGTCGTCTACTCGCTGCTGAAGCGCTTCCTGGAGGCCGAGGGCCTGGAGACGACACTGGTGATGAACGTCACCGACGTCAACGACAAGATCTACGACGCCGCCCGGGCCGCCGACCCGCCGGTGGCCAGCGACGAACTGGCGCGGGAGATGACCGCGGCCTACGTTGCCGACACCGACGCCCTGGGCCTCGGTCGTCCCGACCACGAGCCGCTGGCCGGCGAGACGATCGACGGGATCATCGCGCTGATCGGGACCCTGATCGAGGCCGGCTCGGCCTACGCGGTCGACGGCGACGTCTATTTCTCGGTCCGGTCCGATTCCGCCTACGGGGAGCTCTCCCACCGCTCGGTCGACGCGATGGACCAGGGGGAGGGGGTGGAGGGAGCCAGCCGCAAGCGCGACCCGCTCGACTTCGCCCTCTGGAAGGCCACCAAGGAGGGGGAGGACACCGCCTGGGATGCTCCCTGGGGTCGCGGCCGGCCGGGCTGGCACATCGAGTGCTCCGCGATGGCCGAGGGGCTCCTCGGCGTCGGTTTCGACATTCACGGCGGGGGCAACGACCTCGTCTTCCCCCACCACGAGAACGAAGCGGCCCAGACCCGGATGGCCCGCGGCTCCGAGCTGGCCCGGATCTGGATGCACAACGGGATGCTCCAGCTCGCCGGGGAGAAGATGGCCAAGAGCACCGGCAACATCGAGCCGCTGGCCGCGGTCGTTGAGCGCTGGGGGCCCGAGGCCGTAATCCTCTTCTTCGTCTCGGGCCACTACCGCCAGCCGCTGCTCTTCGGCGACACCGAGCTCGAGGCGGCCCGCACCAGCGCCCGCCGGATCCGCGAGCAGGCCGCCCGCACGGTGGCCGGCCCCTCTCCCGAAGAGCTCTCGGGGCACCGGGAGGCCTTCTTCGACTCCCTGGCCGACGACTTCAACACCCCGAAGGCCCTGGCCGCGCTGCACGCCTGGCTCAGGGGAGCATCCGGGATCGACTCGCCGGGCAACGAGGACCTCGTGGCGATGCTGACCTGCCTGGGGCTCGAGAGCCTTCTCGAGCCGGCCGAGGTCCCGGAGGCCGACGAGAGCGCCCTCGCCCTGCTCCGAGAGCGCGAGGAGGCGCGCGCGGCAGGCGACTTCGAACGCGCCGATGCCCTGCGCGACGAGCTCGCCGCCCTGGGCTGGGAGGTCCGGGACGGGGCCGGCGGCGCCGAGCTCGTGCGCCCGTGATCATCTACGGGCGCAACGCGGTCCGCGAGGCCCTGCGTTCCGGGCGCCGCCCGGTTACCGAGATCTGGGCTGCGGAGACCGTCTCCACCGAGCCCTGGCTTGCGGCCCTGCCCGACGTGACAATCCACGGTGGGGAGGAGATCGCCTCGCGCTGCGGCAGCGAGGACCACCAGGGCGTCTGTGCCGACGCCGGCGAGTACCGCTACGTGCCGGCGGCGGAGCTGCTCGAAGGACCCGACCCGCTGATCGTCGTCCTCGACCAGGTCCAGGACCCGCAGAACCTCGGCGCGGTCTGCCGTACCGCCGAGGCGGTCGGGGCCGCCGGGGTGGTCATCCCGGAGCGCCGCAGCGCGGAGGTGACCCCCGCCGCCGTGAAGGCCTCGGCCGGGGCCACCGAGTGGGTCCCCGTGGCCCGGGTGCGCAACGTGGCCGATTTCCTCGCCGAGGCGAAGAAGGCCGGCTGCTGGTGCTACGGCGCGGCGCTGGGCGACGGCGCCGTCGACTACCTGGAGCCCGACTATTCCGGGGGGTGCGTACTCGTCCTGGGGGCCGAGGGGGCGGGGCTCAGGCCCCGCGTGGCCGCTTCGTGTGACCAGCTCGTCACATTACCCATGCGTGGGAGCCTGGATTCCCTGAATATCAGCGCCGCAGCGGCTGCACTTCTCTATGCAATCGCCTCCCGCAGGGCTTGACAGGGCTTCATAACTGTGGGATAACCCCGCATACCTGAGGCTAAACCTCAGGTTGAGAACATAAAACGATCCAACGTTCTTAGCTGGCGCCAGGGGAGGAGTGCGTCACTGAGCTCGTCCTGTGTTTCCCCAATAAAGACGGGGAGAAAGGAACGCTCGTGGCCCGAATTTCCGCAGTATCTAAGGCTCAGGTACAGGTAGATGATTACTACCTGATCGCCTTGGCCAAGCAGGGTGACCCGACCGCCTACGACCGCCTCGTCCGCCGCTACCACGGCTTCGTGAGGCTGAAGGCCTCGTCGTACTTCATCGCCGGTGGCGATAACGACGACCTGATCCAGGAAGGGCTGGTCGGCCTCTACAAGGCGATCCGCGACTACCGCACCGACCGCGAGTCGAGCTTTCGCAACTTTGCCGAGCTCTGCATCACGCGGCAGATCATCACCGCGGTAAAGACGGCGACCCGCAACAAGCACATGCCGCTCAACCAGTACGTCTCCTTCGCCACGACGCCGGCCGGCGCCAGCGAGGGGGAGGCGACGCTGGAGGAGGTCCTGCCCGGTTCGCCGGTCCATGACCCGGTGAACCAGGTGATTTCCACCGAAGAGCTGCGCTCCCTCGTGGACTGCCTCTCCTCGACGCTCTCCGAGCTCGAGGCCCGGGTGCTGGCCCTCTACCTCGACGGTCGCTCCTACGAGGAGGTCGGCGAGATCGTCGGCTGCGACACCAAGACGGTGGACAACGCCCTCCAGCGCGTAAAGCGCAAGGTCGGCGCCCACCTGCAGTCCCGCGCGGTCGTCTAGGAGGAGCGCGCCAGCCCGGCCGCGATCTCGCGCGGCCGGTCGGTGACGATCGCGTCGACCCCCATCCGCGCCAGGCGACGGGCCCGCCCGGCGCGGTTGACGGTCCACGCGTGAACGAGCTTCCCGTCGGCGTGCAGCGCGCGCACCAGCGGTTCGCTGACCAGCGAGCGGTGGGCCAGGAGCACGTCGAGTCCCTTCGACTCCAGCAGCCCCGGCGCCGAGGCAGCAAGCTCCCGCTGTTCCGGCCCCCGGCGCAGGAGCCGCTCCCGGCGCCCTGGTTCCGGGGTCGACCAGCCCAGTAGCGCCGCGGGCAGCATCCGGCGGATCTCATCCCACGGCCGCTCGTAGTGGCCGCAGACCAGGGCTCGCC
>CAIKSH010000215.1 GCA_903830015.1 uncultured Solirubrobacterales bacterium
ATCGTTGCCGGTGCCGCCCGGAATAACGCCGAAGAGCGGGTCCGCAAGCCTCGAGGCTGCCGCCGCCAGCGCACCGACGACCCCGTCGCCGGAGAAGGCGACCGGGACCCGGCCCTCCGTACCGGCGCGCTCCACCAGCCCGGAGACATCCGCGATGGACTGCGTGAGGCAGATCTCGGCGTCGAGGCCAAGGCGATCGATTTCCCGCCGCACCGCGGGAAGTTCCCTGGCCACCCGACCGCCGCCGGCGACCGGGTTGGCGACGATCAGGAAGCGGCGCACGCGCGCCATTCTGACTGCTGGACCGGGCGTCGCAAGCTCAGAAGAGCCGTGATTCCCGGGCCGCGTCGTCGGGTGAGACCGGCTGGAGAAGTTCGGGGCCGTCGTTGGAGACGCTGTTGACCCTCGTCGACACCGGCACTGCGGCCAGGCGATCGTCGGGAACGGGGGAGAGGAGGGAGAGGGCCTCCTCGACCCCGGTGCCGGCATCGAGCCAGGGCTCCTCGTCTTCCTGCGCCAGGATCGCCGGCATGCGACGGTGGACCGGTGCGACCACATCGTTGGGCTCGCGGGTGATGATGGTCACGCTCTCGAGGGGCTCGACGTCCGGGTCCGGCTGCCACGTAGTCCACAGGCCGGCAAAGGAAAAGACCGCGTCGTCGGGCTGGTGGAAGAACCAGGGCTGCTTCGGGGCGCCCTCACGGGCCTGCCACTCGTAGAAGCCGTCGGCGGGCACCAGGCAGCGGTGGGACTCCAGGAGCGGGCTGAACGTCCGCTTCTCGGTGAGCGTCTCGGCGCGCGCGTTGATCATCCGCGCGCCGTCGGCCGGCGATTTTGCCCAGCGAGGCACGAGGCCCCAATGCATGAAGTCGGCCCGGTTCGACCCGTCCTCACGCCGGACAACGGGAATCGACGTGGATGGCGCGATGTTCCAGCGCGGGGTGACCTCGACATCCTCGGCAAGGCCAAACCGCGTTCCGAAGAGCTGCCCGGAAGCCGGGGCCAGTGTGAACCGGCCGCACACCCGTTCAGTCCGCCGAAGCGGCGGCCCGGGCCTTACGCTGGCGGCGCCGGCCCCAGAGGGCAACGATCCCCAGGACGATGAGGATCGCCACCGCCCCGATTCCCAGGGCGGCCGGGGTTGATGCTCCACCGAACGGGATCGCCACCAGCTTCACGACTGCGAAGCCGATAGCCAGCAGGACGGCAACGATGGCCAGGAGAAGGGCGATACCGCGGATGCGCAGCCAGATGCTGGCACCCGGAGGGGGGGAGATGAGCCCGGTCAGGCGGAGCAGGAAGAGCTGGCGACCCGAGGGCGCCTCCTGGCCCAGCTTCTCGACGGCCTCCTTGAGGTCGTCGGGCCGGCGCTCGGCGAGGGCGATCGAGGCGTCGGCCATGCGGCGGATCTGCATCCTCTCCTGCGGGCGTGCCGCGGCGATCGCCTGCCGGAAGTACTCGCGGGCGGCATCGGCGTCGTACTTCTCGGCCGCCCGGGCCCCAAGTATGGAAAGCGCGGCCGACCGGTACTTCTGTTCGCGCAGGAGCTCATCGTCACTGCGCTGTTCGAGCGCCTGCATCTCGGCCATCGCCGACTTCTGGCTGATTCGAACCTGCCTTGCCTTCTGGGCCATGCGCCGAGGATAACCCTGACCGGCCCGGCTCGGCCGTGCGGCCGGATCGGTCATCCTTCGTCCATGGCCACCCCAGCCGAGCCTGTCGTCACGGGACTTCGCCTCGGTGGAAGCACCAACGCCTGGGCCGGGGCAGGATTCTCCTGCGGGGCCGATGGGTTTCGTGCCGGCGACGTGCCGGTGCTCATCGAACCGGCCAGGGAGCCGTCCATTCTGCTGTCGACGCCCGGAACCTCCCTCGACGGCGCCGGCTCGGCGATGGCCGGGACGCCCGGGAAGGACCTCCCAGAGAAGCACCCCAATGGCTGCTGCGCCGTCGACCACGTGGTGGTCACCACGCCCGACTTCGGGCGCTCAAAAGAGGCGTTCGCCCAGGATGGACTGCAGCTGCGCCGCGAGCGGGAGGGGCATGGCCCCAACGGGCCCATGCTGCAGGCCTTCTACGTCGCCGGCCCGTGCCTCATCGAGCTGGTGAGCGCAACCTCCAGAGACGCCGATTTGGACGCTCCGGCGCGCGTATGGGGGGTGACCTTCGTCACTGAAGACCTCGGCTGCCTACCGGCTCTCGATCCCCCGGTCGTGGCTACCATCGGCGAAGCCGTGCAGCCGGGTCGGCGCATAGCGGTGGCCCGCGCCGAACTGGGCCTGTCCCTTCCCGTGGCCTTCATGGATCCCCGTAACAAACCCTCCGCAAAGTGAAACTCACCGCCGCCGCCATCGCCTCCGCACTCCTGGCCGCCGCCGGCCTTGCCGCCCCGTCCCAGGGATCAGCCGCGGGGGAGCCGCTTCCGCAGACCGGCCTGGTTCGCCTCAGCAACGAACGCAGTCTCACCCGGATCGCCTACCCCGAAGAGCTCGTTCGTGTTCGCCAGCGCCCCGACCCCGCCTCGGCGGCCGGGCCACGACTGCGCGATACGACCGAGCACGGGTCGCCTGAGGTCTATCTCGCGCTTGTGGAGACCGAAGGCGCCGACGGCGAACGCTGGGTGAAGATCCGGCTGCCTGGGCGACCCAACGGACAGACCGGCTGGGTCCCGCGCTCGGCATTGGGGAGTTACCGCATCATCAACAAGTCGCTGGAGGTGGACCGGCGCACCCTGCGCGTCAGCCTCTACCGCTATGGCCGGCGCGTCCTGCGTTTCCCGATCGGGGTGGGCGCACGAACCACCCCTACGCCGGGCGGGCACTTCTGGGTCCGCGAGAAGCTCACCTACAGGCGCGACCCGCTCTACGGCGACCGTGCCCTAGGGACCTCGGCCTACGCCCCGAAGCTGGAGAACTGGCCGCTGGGCGGAGTGATCGGGATGCACGGAACCGGGGAGCCCGAGCTGATCCCTGGGCGCCCGTCCCACGGCTGCATCCGGATGAAGAACCCGGATATCCGGCGCCTGTACCGGGCCGTGCCCGTAGGCACGCCG
Organism: uncultured Solirubrobacterales bacterium; assembly: GCA_903830015.1. Classification (GTDB taxonomy): domain Bacteria; phylum Actinomycetota; class Thermoleophilia; order Solirubrobacterales; family Solirubrobacteraceae; genus F1-60-MAGs163. Next base: position 3,053 of record CAIKSH010000215.1, read on the forward strand.
GTACGCATTCTCTAGGCCCAGGGCCGCTCAGCGCCCTTGATGGCGGGCCGAGAGCCGCGCTGCAGAAGATCCTGCAACCGGGTGTGGGCGCCTTGTTAGGTTCCCGCCTCGCCTAGCTGCCGGATCACAGTTCCGGTGGGCGGGGGACCCAATGCGAACCACGGTTCGCGGGGGCGAATCGCCGCAAAGCCCGCGGCGTAGCGGGGCACCAGTCTCGCGAGCCCGTCAGCTCACCTCGCAGGCAAACCGAGAACGAAATGCCCAAGACGGAGAACAACGCCCTGCGCAGCCTGCGCCCGACCGCGGCCATCCTTGGCCTGGCCGTTGCGGCACTCCTCGCGCTGGGCTCCACCGCGCAGGCCATGCCAGTGGTCAAGCCCGGCGAGCGAGGCAAGCCGGTACGCGTGCTGCAGAAGTACCTGAGGATTCCCATGGACGGGATCTACGGCCCGAGCACCAAGCGCCGCGTCCGCGCCTTCCAGCGCTCCCGCGGCCTCAAGCCCGACGCCGTGGTTGGTCCGGCCACATGGCAGGCGCTCCAGTCGCGCGGTGCCGGTCGGCGCAACGCGAGCAGCCGGGGGGGAGGCTCGAAGAGCCGCCGCGGCGCCATCCGCTCGCTTCAGCGTCGCCTGGGCATCTCGGCCGATGGGGTATTCGGCCCGGCCACCAACCGCGCGGTCAGGCGCTTCCAGCGCTCCCGCGGGCTTACCGCCGATGGCGTTGTCGGTCCCGCAACCTGGCGCGCGCTCGGATTCAGCGCCGGGCGCCCCGTCCTCAAGCGCGGTCGCTCCGGCGGCGGCTCGGGAGGAAGCCCGGAGCGAATCGCACGCGCGATTGCCGCCGCCAACCGGATTGCACGCAAGCCCTACCGGTACGGCGGGGGCCATGGATCCTTCAACGACAGCGGCTACGACTGCTCGGGCTCGGTCTCCTACGTCCTGCACGCGGCCGGGGTACTGGGCCGCTCACGGACCTCTGGCGGCTTCATGAACTACGGCGCCCCGGGCCGCGGGCGCTGGATCACCATCTACGCGCACGGCGGACACGTCTTCATGACGATCCGCACGGCAAGCGGCGTCCGCCGCTACGACACATCCGGCATGGACGACGGCACCCGCTGGGACCGCCGCGCGCGCTCGGCCAGCGGGTACGTCGTCCGGCACCCTCCGGGCCTCTAGCCTTCGGCGCCGGCCTCCGGTTCCTCGACCGGCGCCCGGCCGTCGGCGGTCTCGATAACTCCCAACAGCTCCCCGACGCGGCAGACGAGCAGCCGCTCCTCGTCGACCTCGATCCAGACCCCGGCCGAGGCGGGAAATACGACGTGATCCCCGGGCGAGACCGGCATCTGCACGCCGGCTCCGGCCCACCAGTCGACTCCATCGCCCACGGCCAGGACTATCCCGTGCTGAGGCGGGGGCTCGTTGCTGCCGGGCGCGACGAGAATCCCCGAGCGCCGGAAACGCTCCGGCTCGAGCTCCTTGATCACGACGCGGTCGAACAGCGGCCTTAACTGGTGGCGCATGCCGGGAAGGGTAGGGCAGCACCCGAACCGCGACGGCGCTAGCAGCGTTCAGTTAACGTGCCGGACGTGTCGTTTACGGGAGGCAGAGCTTCGGCGATTCTTGCTGCCGCCTCAGTCGCCGCGGCCGCGACGGCGGTCGCGCCGACCGCCGGCGTCGCTCAGAAGGGCTGGTCGAGCCAGGCAAGCTTTTCCGTACCGGCCGCGCCCACCGATGTGACCGCTCGTACGGGCCGAGGGGGTGTTCTCGTGAAGTGGAAACCTCCCGCCCCCGGAAGTCCTCCGATCACCAACTATGTCGTCCACGCCGGCCCCGGCTCGTGTCCGGTCACCGTCGGACCGAACCGCACCTCGGCGATCATGCCTGTCGCCCGGGGACAGAAGACAGCCCACCCGGAGGTGAGCGCGGTCAACGCCTACGGCTACTCCCCGACGGCCCGCAGCTCCCGAACCCTGAAGGTCAGCCCCACGGCTCACTACCGCAATGTTCAGGTCATCCAGTTCAGCGACTTCCACGGCGCACTCGAGGAGTCCAACAACAACATCGGGGCCGCCGTTCTCGAAACCGCCTTCCAGAAGGAGCGCGCCCACTCGGCGAGCACCTTCACCGCGGTGTCCGGCGACAGCATCGGGGGCGCGCCGCCGATCTCCAGCGCTTTCGAGGAGCGGCCCACGATCAAGGCCCTGAACCTGATGAAGGTCGACGTTTCGACCTTCGGTAACCACGAGCACGACCGCAAGCTCGACCACCTGCGCCAAATGATCGACCTTTCCAACTTCAAGTGGACGGTGGCCAACTACAGCACCCTTGAGCCGCTAAAGGGGGCAAAGCACCGGGCCAAGCCGTACGTAGTTCTCAAGCGCGGCGGAGTCAAGGTCGGGTTCGTTGGCATGAATACCCCCGAGACCAAGGACCTCGTGGCCCCGGGGAACCTCGAATATGCCCCGGGCAAGGAGATCACGATCGGTGCCGGGGTCGCCGACGTCCAAAAGCAGGTGGATGCAGCCCGCAAGGCCGGGGCCCAGATCGTGATCGCCCTGATCCACCAGGGCTGGAGCACGAACCAGGACGGGAGCGCTCTCGGGCCACTGGTGACGGTCGCCGGACAGCTCAAGCACGTGGCCGCGGTATACGGCGGCCACACCCACCAGCCCTACACCTCCATCACCTCCGGCAATACGACGGTTGAGACCAAGAATTCCGGGCAGGAGTATTCGCGCCTGCAGGTCTGTCTCAACGACAAGACCGGGCGGGTCGCCGGGACCGCGGTCCAGGTGATCGGCAAGAAGAGCCTCGCGGGCCTGAAGCCCGACGCGGCAACCGCGGAGATGGTGGGCAGGTACCAGAAGGAACTAGGCGCCAAGTACGACGTCAAGCTCGGTTCGGTCAACGGCGTCTTTCCCAGTGGAGGCAACCCGGTCGTGCAGCGTGCGGGCGAAACACCGATGGGGAACCTCACCGCCGACCTCCTTCGCGCTCGCTACAAGACCGACTTCGTCATGACCAATGGGGGAGGAATACGCGACACGCTCCCCGCCGCCGGCTACATCCCCAACCTCAAGCCGCCGATCGTCAGGCCGCCGACGCCTGCCCCCAGTTACGACGTCCTGCTGGGAGACGTCATGACCGTCTACCCGTTCAACAGCGCTGCCGCGACGTCAACGGTGACCGGGGAACAGCTCTGGAAGGCCCTGGAAAACGGGGTCTCGAAATGGCCCGGAGACGGGCGTTTTCCCCAGATCTCGGGTTTCAGGTTCAGCTTTAACCCCCAGAACGAAGGAACCAGGGAGAAGCCGAGGATCATTTCGGTCACCCGGCTCGACGGAACCCCGATCGCCCCTGACGCGACGAGCTACACGATCACCGTGATCGACTACATGGCCTTCGGCGGGGACGGATACTCCGATTTCTTCAACCCGACCAGCGCGAAGATCCAGGGGCCGTTCGCCGACGTTCTGATCGACCAGCTCAAGGCCGACATGGCGGCGGGCCGGGTGACCGCGGTCCCCGCCCTGGACGGACGAATCGTTCGCGTAGCCGGTTAAGCTGTCCACCTCAACCAACGGAGAGACGATCCTGTGACCAAGCCGAGCAAGACCATCGCCATCCTCGTCCCAGCGCTCCTGCTGGCTGCCTTCGCCGCTGCTCCGGCCGGCGCGTCCGCCGCAGCCCCCAGCGGAATCGTGGCCGCCTGGACCCAGGTCGTACCCGACTCGATCGCCAAGTCACACCTCCAGGCGCGGGCGGTGATCCCCAATGGAATTCCCTGCCCGAAGGTCAAGAAGCTCTACTCGGACGGTCGCGTCTCGCAGGGCACGATGACCATGCGCAGCCCGGGGGCTACCACCGGCCCCGCGTTCGCGTCGCTTCGCGCCTGCCAGGCCAACCTCCCGACCGGCCTCAAGTCGGCGAGCGTGGGGGCGATTTACGTCCCGGCCAGGCTTCACTCGAAGATCGACGAGATCGCGGTCTTCGGAGATACCGGCTGCCGGATCACGAGCAGCATGGTGCAGAACTGCGCGAGCCCCGCAGAGTGGCCGCTCGCCGAGAACGCCCGGGCGGTCGCCAAGGCCGACCCCGACGTGATCTTCTTCACCGGCGACTTCTTCTACCGCGAGGCGGCCTGCCCGGCTGGCAAGCTCGCTCTCTGCGGCGGCAGCCCCCCGCCGGCCCTGCTGCCGGCCGCGGGCCAGAAGTTCGCCCCGATCTCCGACACCGACTACGGCTGGGTGGCCGACACGCTCATCCCGATGGCTCCGGCGTTCAGCGCCGCGCCAATTCTCGTGACCCGGGGCAACCACGAGAGCTGCTTCCGGGGCGGCAACGGCTGGATGATGATGTTCGAGATTCAGCTCAAGCCGGACTCGTGCGCGCCGACCGCCGAGGGAACGTCGGCCCCCAATAACGCGGCACCGACCTACGCGGTCGACTTCCCTATCACCGACAGCCGCACGCTTCGTGCCGTGATGGTCGACAGCAACGCCGGCGACAACGAGGAGATCACGCCGGCCTGGCAGCCCACGCAGCGGGCAACCTACGAACAGGGCCATTCCCTCGCAGCGCCCAAGAAGGGCCGCGAGGCGTGGCTGGTCACTCACCGGCCGATGTTCGGCGTCGACGACGCGAATGATTTCGACCCGGGCGAGCTCAACTGGACCTCGGTGGACCAGACGCAGGCGGCGCGTGGGCTCATCGGCCGGTACGAGCTGATGCTCGCCTCCCACATCCACACCGCCCAGGTGGTCCAGATGCCGGCCGAGCCCGCCCAGATCGTCTTCGGCAACGGTGGTTCGATGCCCAATCCGGGCGGCGTGTACCCGGTCCCCAAGTACGGACCGCTCAACAATGACCAGGGCCAGCCGATCGCCAACGCGACCGACCCGTACCAGACGGTTCCCAGCTACTTCTGGAACGCCGTCAAGTACGGCCACGCGATCGTGACGCCCGGCAAGAAGGCCGGTCAGTGGACCTTCTCCCAGCGCGACGTCACCGGCAAGCAGTTCGCCGTCTGCTCGGCGAATGGCAAGAACGTCACCTGCAAGTAGCGTCCGTTTGAGAGGAGTCCCAGCGCCGGCGGCGTTGCTCTAGCCGCCGCATCCTTGGGTTACATAATCTCTATTATCAGACGTTGGGCCCTGATTTTCCGGGCTCTGATGGCGATTTCCCCCGCTTATAGGGGCGCCGAGCGCTGAAGTAGGCTCGCGTTAGTGGAAGGGACCGACGACGCGAAGCCTGCCGGGGGTCTGGGCGGGCACCTGAAGTCCACGCAGGCGCCGCTGGCCTGGCAGATCGCCCTCGCCGCGGGAGCGGCCATCGCCATCGCCTCGTTTGCCGCCTACGCCCTGGGGTTCCAGCCGGGAACCCTCATCCAGGACCTGCACCGCAGCAGCATCGGCGACCGCTACGACGTCCCGTACAACCTGATCGTCATCGCGAAGGTGATCCCGGCGGGGCTGATTGCGATGTTCGTCGTGGTCGCCGGGATCTCGGCCCCCAGCAGCAAACAGTCGCTCCTGGCCACGATCGCGACGGGGTTCATGTGCGTCATCGCGATGTTCGTCGGCTGGGCGACATTCAAGGAGCCGGTACTGGCCGGGGTCGCCATGGCGGCGGTGATGGTCCTCACGGCGCTCGCGGCCCGGCAGTCGGGGCCGGTCTACTCGATGGGCATGCTCCTGAACGTCGTCTACTTCTTCTACGGGGCCTTCGGACTCCTCAACCACCTGACCGCCGTCAAGCTGGCCGAGCTCGCGGCGATCGGTTTCGGGGCTGCCGTCCTGGTTCTGGTTTGCGTTCACCTCATTCGCCGTGCGTTCGGCCGCCACCAGCATCCGTCCCCTTCGCGTCCCCAGCCAGCCGACGCCGGCGCCTCTTTCTTTGCCGGCGGCCCAACGATGCGCTACGCGCTCATGCGTGGACTGCTACTGGGCGTCCTGATGGCCCTCTACGCCGCGGACAAGAACCAGAACGTCTTCTGGGTCTTCCTCACGATCTGGGTCACCTTCCTCCCGGTCGCCGAGACCACCCGCGACCGCGCGATCCGCCGCGTGGCCGGCGTGATGATCGGCTGCCTGCTCGTCGCGGCGCTCGCCCAGGTAATGCCCGCGGCGTGGATCATCTGGGTCGGGATAGCCGCCGTCGAGATCGGGATTCTCTGGATCTGGCGCAACTACGTGATCTGGGAAGCCAGCGTGAGCTTCCTGGTGATCGCCCTGTTCGGGGATCTGCACCGCGACCAGTTCGTCGACTGGGCCGGTAAGCGGATTCTCGACACCCTCATCGGCGTAGCGATCGCCATGATCGCCTACGGGCTGGCCGTGCGCCTTCCCGCCTACCTGGAACGCGAGCGCAGCTCCCCGGCTACCTGACCGCAGCCGGGCTCAGGCGCCCGGTCGCCGCGGGATCATGCGGCTCTTGACGATCTTCGTCTCGCCGGCCGGCAAGCTGAACAGGTCGCCATCCCTGGCGAGCCAGATCGGCCCGCCGTAGCGCTCGTGGCAGCCCTCGAGGAAGGGCCCTTCGAGCGCCTTCACCGGCAGCGGCGGGACGATATGCGTGAGCACCAGCCCCCTCACCCCCGCCCGCTGGGCAATCTCCGCAGCCTCCTGTGGCGAGGCGTGGTAGTCGACGATGTCGGCCATGATCTGTTGGCGCGTCTCGCGCCCGGCCGCGCCGGCGGCATCCTCGACGAGCTGCAGCAGCTCCCGGGAGAGGGCCTCGTGGACGAGAAGGTCGGCCCCGTCGGAGACCTGCTCCATTATCGGCACGTACGAGGTGTCGCCGCTGATCACCGCGCTGCGGCCCTGGTAGTCGAACCGGTATCCCACGGCCGGATCCACGGGCGTGTGGTCTACACGGAACGCAGTCACCTTCAGGCCGTCCTCCTCGAGGACCACCAGCTCCTGGTCTCCCTCCGGGGGCTTGTAGGGCCGGGCCTCCATCCCCGCTCCCGAGGGCGGCGCGATGGTCTCTCCGTGGTGGGCTGAGCGATAAACAAAGTCCTGGGCGTAGGCCGCGTTGAAGCCGTCGACTACCCGCTCCACCCCCTCCGGACCGATCACCGGCATCGGCCTGGTTGCCGGCGTGCGCCCCGCGACCCAGTGGAACAGAGCCACGTTTCCGAGGCCGCCGATGTGGTCGGAGTGGAAGTGGGTCATCAGTACGCCCTGGACCCGGCCAGGCTCGATCTCCATTCGGCTTAGCGTCTCCCCCGCGCCCTCACCCGCGTCGACGAGCCAGACCTTTCCCCCGGCAATGACGGCGACGCACGGGTTCCCGCGATCGCGGTCGGGCATGGGCGAGCCGGCGCCCACGATTCCAATGTGCAGGCCCTCCCCCAGTCCGGCGACCGAGTCGGCGTTCATTCGGCCGGGAAGCGACCTCCTGGTCACGGCGAGGGCAACGCGGCCCTTCACATCATCTAGCCCCACGGAGGATCTCCTGACGGTCGGGAAACGGAGGCAGAGCCTATATCGGCGGCGATCCGGCCGACTTGACACGCGCAGCTACGTAAATCTACGGTGGCGCCGTGCGTTCCGCGCTTCTCGCAATTTGCGGCCTTCTGGCGGCCGTACCGGTTGCCGACGCCGGCGAGTACACCGTCTACGCCTGCCGCGCCGACGACAGCGCGCGAAACAGCAGCTGGCGCGCCTCGAGTAGCTCCGGTCACCTCACCGCCTACTTCGACGGCTGCGGCTCGGGCGGTGGCGGCCTCGTCGCCCGGGCCGGCGTCGAGGCGGCCGGCTCGTTTGCCCCTACTTTCGCCTCGGCGAGCTGGCGCTTCGACGCCCCGGCCGGTAGCTCGGTCTCGCAGGTGGCCCTGTCTGGAAGCCTTTACCGGGCTCCGGGCGCCCGCTGGGGAGTTGGACTGAGCGACCAAAGCGGTAACTACCTCCTGGGTGGCATATCGAGTGACGCCATGGCCTGGGAGAGTG
>CAIKSH010000216.1 GCA_903830015.1 uncultured Solirubrobacterales bacterium
ATCGTCGCCGCCAAGCGCGCGCGGCAGATCAACAGCTACTACCACGCGCTGGGGGAGGGAACCTTCGAGGAGTTCGTGCCTCCGATGGTGCCCTCGACCTCGAACAACTACCTGACCATCGCCCTCGAGGAGATCGCCGAGGGCAAGGTCAAGTACAGCTACCCGGACTGACCCTCACGGGTCTGTGCCGGAGGCGCAGATGGCCCGGATACTCCTAGGCGTAAGCGGAGGCATCGCCTCCTACAAGGCTCTCGAGTTCACCCGCCTGGCGATGGGCGCCGGGCACTCGGTCAGGGCCGTCCAGACCGAGGCGGCCCAGCGCTTCGTCGGCGCCGCCTCCTTCGAGGGAATAACCGGAGCCCCGGTCCTTACCTCCGAGTGGGAGCCCGATCCGGCCCGCGGCGCCTTCCCGGGCCAGGAGCAGCCGGCCCACGCCCCGATCAGCCACCTCGAGCTGGTGCGCAACGCCGACGCCTACCTGATCGCCCCCGCTACGGCCAACACGATCGCCCGCCTGGCCGCCGGCCTGGCCGACAACCTCCTCGCGAGCTGCGCGCTGGCCGCCACCTGTCCGGTAATCGTTGCGCCGGCGATGAACCACCACATGTGGCGAAACGCCGCCACGCAGGCCAACGTACGAACCCTGCGCGAACGGGGAATAACTGTCGTCGAACCGGGAGAGGGTGCCCTGGCCAGTCGCGGCGAGTGGGGGGAGGGACGGCTTGCTGAGCCGGCCGACCTCCTGGCCGCGGTCGAGGCGGCCGTGCCTTCGGGCGCGCGGCCCTGGGACGGGCTCCGCGTTCTGGTGACCGCCGGGGGTACGCGGGAGCCGATCGACGGCGTGAGGTACATCGGGAACCGCTCGTCGGGCCGTATGGGGATGGCCCTGGCCGGGCAGGCCCTCGCCCTCGGGGCCCAGGTCACGGTGATTGCCGCCAACTGCTCGGTGCCGCCGCCCGCCGGGGCCGAGGTCGTGGAGGTCACCACGGCCGCGGAGCTGGCATCGGCGTGCAGCCGGCTCTTCCCGGATACCGACCTCCTGCTGATGGCCGCGGCGGTCGCTGACTACCGCGCTGCCGAACCGCACGACGGAAAGCTCGGCCGCCAGGACTCGGGCCTCGAACTGCGCCTTGAGGCCACTGAAGACATCATTGGTGGCCTCTCCGGCCTTCGCCGTGACGGACAGGTGCTCGTCGCCTTCGCCGCCGAGCACGGAGACGGAGCCGAGGAGCGCGCCGCGGAGAAGCTGGAGCGCAAAGGGGTCGACGCGATCGTCGTCAACGACGTATCGCGCCCGGAGATCGGCTTCGAGAGTCCCTCCAACGAGGTGACGATCATCGGACGCGCCGAGACGGTGAGGCTGCCCCTGGCGTCGAAGGACGAGATCGCCGCCGGAATTCTCGATTTCTGTGCGGGGCTGCTCGACGTAAAGCGGCGCAGCGCGCTGTGATGCGCCGCTACGCTTCCTGAGTGGCCGAGTCGAACGCGTACGAGGACTACCGCTCGGGCTCCCAG
>CAIKSH010000217.1 GCA_903830015.1 uncultured Solirubrobacterales bacterium
CGCGGCCGGCGCCGCTGCCCGCCCGCGCGGTCGCCGGGCCGCTCCCGGCGGTCAGCCGCCGTCCCGGGGCCAGAAGTCGCCGGGCCGACCGCCGCGTGACGGCGGCGATGACGGCGGCGACCGGCCGCCGGAGGCCCGCCGCCGGGCGATCCTCTTCGGTGCCGCCGGCCTGGCCGTGGTGGTCATCGCCTTCCTGCTCGTCACCCAGGTCTTCGGCTGCGGCGGCGGCGACTCGGGCACGACTACGCAGGAGGCCAACACCGTGGTGACGCAGGCCGGCGACAAGGCCAAGAAGGACTCGGCCGGCGCCGGCGCCGTCAACCGCGACGCCACGCGGGTCGCCGTGTTCAACGGAACGACGACCAGCGGCCTGGCCCGAACCGCGGCCGACAAGCTCATCGCCGCCGGCTACAAGCAGGTCGACCCGGTCACCACCGCTCCCGACCAGGCCGTCCCGGCGACGCAGGTCTACTTCGACACCGGGGCCCGGGCGGTCGGCCTCGACGTGGCCAAGGCGCTCGGCGTCGACGCCGCGGCGGTCGTGGCGATGGATCCGAACATCCGGGCCCTGGGGCAGAACGCCCCGGTCGCGGTGGTTCTCGGTGCCGATCAGGCCCAGTGATCTATCTCGCCCGCCACGGGCAGACGCCGTACAACGAGGAGGGAAGGTTCCAGGGCTGGTCCGACGTGCCGCTCAGCGACCTCGGGGCCGCGCAGGCCGCTGAGCTGGCCGGGAGGGTCGCCGCGATCGGTCCCGGCCTGCTCGTCTCCAGCAGCCTCGAGCGCGCGCTCCAGACCGCCCGCGTCGTCGGGGAGGCGGTCGGGCTCGAGCCGGTCGTTGACGCCCGCCTGGCCGAGACCGACACCGGGAGCTGGACCCACCGCAGCTTCGACGAGGTGATCGCCGAGGATCCCGACGGATTTCGCTCCTTCCTGGAGCTCGACGAGGCCTGGCGGTTCCCGGGTGGCGAGAGTTTCGTGGAGCAGTCGGCGAGGATCGAGGAGGCCCTTGGCGAACTGACACAACGGGACTCCGACTTCCCCATAGTCGTCGTATGCCATCGAAACGTGATCCGGCTTGCCCTGCGCGCCCGCGGCCGCGAGCCTGATGCCATGCCCGAGAACGCGAGCCTTGTCGAGCTGTGACCCTGCTCTCGCGGATCGTCTTCGCGCTCCTCGTCGTCGCCGCGGTGGGAGCGTTCTTCGTGGCCCAGCGGCTGAAGACCTCGTCGCCGGTGGTCCAGGGCTTCGAGATCTCCTCGCCGATCTTCTCGCCTAACGGTGACGGGCGGCTGGACCGCGAGCGGGTCAGCTTTCGCCTGAAGCGCTCGGAGACCGTCGATGTCGCGGTGGTCGACGAGCAGGGTGACGCCGTCCGCGAGCTGGCCTCCGGGCTCTCCCTGAAGGCCTACGAACGCTCACCGGTCCTCACCTGGGACGGGCGCCAGGACGATGGCCGGTTTGCCCCCGACGGGCGCTACCGGATCCGGGTAACGCTCCGCCGCGAAGGCCGCTCGATCGTCGTGCGCCAGTCGTTCCTGCTCGACGACACCCCGCCGAAGGTCACGGTGCGCTCCGTCGGCCCGGCCAGGGGCCCGGGCCCGGAGCTGATCACGCGCCCCGGCCGCCAGCAGGTACGAATCCGCTGGCGCCCTGGCGTGAGGTACGGCCGGCTGCTGGTCTTCCGGACCTCCCCGAAGCCGGTGCGGCTCGTCTACGAGCGGCCGCTCGGCGGGCGCACGACCAAGGCGCTCTGGGACGGCCGCACCAGCTCGGGACGCCCGGCCGGCGCCGGCACCTACCTGGCGGTGGTCGAGCGCCGGGACCGCGCCGGCGTCGCGGGCACCTCCACGCCGCTCGACGCCGAGGGCCTGCCGAAGCTCCCGTACGGCCGGACGCTCGAGGGCCAGGCGGGGATCGTGATCCAGCCGGTCGGCGTGGTTCCCCCGCTGGTCGCCACCCCGGCCGGCCGGCGCGTGGGCATCGGCGTCTCCGCCGGCGGCCAGGGCTACCGCTGGTCGATGGGTCGCCTCGGGGGCCGGGCGCAGAAGAAGGGCACCGCCTCCCGCGCCGTGGTCGAGGTCGCCCCTTCGGCCGAGAACTCGGGGATCTTCCTCTTCACCGCCACCCAGGGCTCCGCCCGCGCCGGGGCGCCCTTTGCGGTCGACGACCGCCGCACCAACCCCGTACTCGTGGTGATCCCCGTGATCAGCTGGCAGGGCCGTAACCCCGCCGACGGCGACGGCGACGGGCGCCCCGACCTGCTCGAGGACGGACTCGCCGCCGGCCTTCGACGGCCACTGGTCACCCGGCTGCCCGCCGGCTTTGCCTCCAGCGAGCAGCCGGTCGCCGCCTGGCTGTCGCGCAACCGCAAGCGCTTCGACATCACCACCGACTATGCGATCGCCCGCAAGCTGCCGCCGCTCCTGGAGGGCCACAGCGGCGTGCTGCTGGCCGGCCGGACCTCGTGGCTTCCGCCGGCCGCCCAGGTGCGGCTGAGGCGATTCGTGCGCTCCGGGGGGACGCTTGTCGAGGTGGCCCCCGACTCGCTCCAGCGGACGGTCACCCTCCGCGGCCCGACGCAGCTCACCCGGCCGCTGCCGCCTTCGACCACCGACCTCTTCGGCAGCGCGATCGAGCGCCGCACCGGGGAGTTCACCGTGACCAACTCCCGTGACTCGATCGACCTCTTCGGCGGGACCGAGGGGCTCTTCCGCGGCTACACGCAGGTCGAGGAGACCGTCTCGCCGGGCCGGGGCAAGGTCCTGGCCTCCGCGGTCACCGACGACGGCCGGGTCGTCGTGGTGGCCCTCCGGGTCGGTCGCGGCACCGTGATCCGATTCGGCCTTCCCGAACTTCCCTCCCGGCTGGCCAGCGACCCCGACGCCCAGGGACTGATGGAGCGCTCATGGCAACTGATGTCGCGCTGATCGGCTGCTCGATCCTGGCCGGGGCGATGATCGTCGCCCCGACCGCGCGCTCACGCGCCTGGCTGATGCTGGCCACGCTCGTGGTCGCGCCGGCCCTGCTCGTCGCCCACGTCGCCGGCGCCGACCAGCTCGCGGGAGTCTCGGGCCGGGCCGGGCTCCTGGCCGCCGCAGCTGCCGCGGCGATCGTTGCCGCGCTCCTGCTCGCGTGGTGGTTCACCCGCTATCCGGGCGCCTTCCCGATCGCCGTGGTCGTGACCCTCCCGTTCCGGATCCCGCTCAGTATCGGCGGCGCCACCGCGAGCCTCCTGCTCGGGCTCTACCTCGTCGTCGCCGGCGGCGCGATCGCCTGGCTGGTGCCCCACCTGCGCGCCGGCCCGGAGGATTCGGTGCCCGACCGGCGTCCCGGCGGCCTCGAATGGGCCCTGGCCGGGGTGCTCGTCCTGTACTCGGTCCAGGCGCTGTGGACCTCCGACCCGGACCGCGCGATCGAGAACGTCCTCTTCTTCTACGTCCCGTTCGCGATCGGCTTCGTCCTGCTTTCGCGCTTCGACTGGACCTCGCGGCTGGCCGCCCGCGTGCTGGCCGTGCTCACCGGGCTGGCGGTGGCCCTCACGGCGATCGGCTTCGTCGAGTTCGCCACGCGCCAGCTGCTGCTCAACCCGAAGGTGATCGCCGCCAACCAGGTCAACGACTACTTCCGCGTCAACTCGCTCTTCTTCGACCCGAACATCTTCGGGCGCTTCCTGGTGATCGTCATCATCCTGCTCGTCGCCTGGATCTGCTGGGAGCGCCGCCAGAAGGCGGTGGCCGCCGGGGCCGTCGTGGTCGCCTTCCTGTTCGGCGGCCTGCTGACCACGCTCTCGCAGTCCAGCTACGCGGCACTGCTGGCCGGGCTGGCGATGCTCGCCGCGCTGCGCTGGAGCGTGCGCTGGACGGTGGCCGCGGTCGCCGTGGCCGCGGTGCTCGCCGCGGCCGGGTTCGCCCTGGGCACCGGTGCCTTCGAGGGCGGCCAGGACGCCTCCCGGGCCACCAGCGGCCGCTCGGCGCTCGTCGCCGGCGGGGTCAACCTGTTCGCCGAGCGGCCGGTCGCCGGCTGGGGCTCAGGGTCGTTCGCCCGCGAGTACCGCGCCGCGGAGAACGTCTCGGTGGCCAAGGCGGCCTCGGCCTCCCACACCATCCCGGTCACCGTCGCCGCCGAGCAGGGGGTGATCGGCCTGGCCGCCTACCTCGCGCTCCTCTTCTTCGCCTTCTCCCGCTGCCTGCGGGGAGTCAGGTCGGGCCGCGACCCGGCGATACGCGCGGGCATCGCCGCCGCCTTCACGGCGCTCGTCGTGCACACGCTCATCTACGCGGCCTTCCTGGAGGACCCGATCACCTGGGTGCTCCTGGCCGCGGCCACCGCATTCGGCACCGCGGCCGCGCGCCCGGGTAACTCGTGAGCGGCGCGCGACGGGAGCTGGGCTGGATCGCCGGCCTGGCGATCGTCGCGCTGGCCGTGTGGGCGCTGCTGCGGAGCTATCCCAACTACGACGCCTACTACCACCTGGTCTGGGGCCGGGAGATCCTCTCGGGCTCGCGGCCGGGGATAGAGGTCCCCGACGCTCCCACCGCGCATCCGCTGTACGTGGTCCTCGGGGCGCTGCTGGCCCTGGTCTTCGGCGAGGGCGCCGAGCGGGTGCTGATCCTCGTCTGCGTCCTCTCGCTCCTGGCCTGCGGCTGGGCGCTGCTGCGGCTCGGCCGCGCCGTCTTCGGCACCTGGCCCGGGGTGGCGGCCGCGCTGCTCACCGTGCTGGCACCGACGCTGCTCCTTTACGCGGCCCGGGGATACGTCGACATTCCCTTCCTGGCGCTGGTCTTCTGGGCCGCCGCCCTGGAGGCCGGCGAGCGCCGCCGCGGCATGCCGGTCATGGTGCTGCTCACCCTCGCCGGGCTGCTGCGCCCGGAGGCGTGGCTGCTGGCCGGCCTCTACTGGCTCTGGTGCGCCTGGCCGCGGGACGGGCGCCGCTTCGACCCCCAGCCGGCGCTGCTGGCCGTGATGCTCGCCGCGCCGGTGCTGTGGGTCGCCTTCGACTGGTGGGCCACCGGCAACCCGCTCCACGCCGTCAGCTCGACCGGGGCGCAGGCCGAGGCGCTCGGCCGCGAGCGCGGCCTGGCCAACGTCCCGGGCGCCTACCTGTCCGGCCTGGAGGAGGTGCTGCGACTTCCCCTGCTTCTCCTCGCCCTGGTCGGCCTGGCGATCGAGTGCGTCTGGCGGCGGGGCAGGAGGCTGGAGGTCCCGGCCGCCCTCTTTGCCGCCGGCACCGCGGCCTTCGTCGGGGCCGGCGTCGCCGGGCTAGCGCTCCTGCCCCGCTACCTCACCGTTCCGGCGGTGACGCTCACGCTCTTCGCCGGGCTGGCCCTCGCCGGCTGGACGCTCCTGCCCGGCGACGACCGGCGGCGCTGGCGCTGGGCAGCGGTTGCTGGCGTGGCCCTGGTGCTGGGCCTGGTCTACGCCGTTGTCCGGGTCGACGTCCCGCGCAAGGTCCACCGCGAGCTGGCGTTCGTCACCGGTATCCACGACGACCTGGTCTCCACCCTCAACGATCCGGCAGTCCGCTCGCGGCTGGGCTGCGGACCGCTGAGCACGCCGAACTTCCGGCTCGTGCCGGACGCGCGCTGGCTGCTCGACGCGTCGGCGAGCGAAGTGGTGGCCCGCTCGCAGGGGCGCCCGCGGACCGGGGTGGCGCTGGTCTTCACCGGCGAGCGCGCCGCCGCCCGCTACGGGCGCGCCGCCGGCGTGGAGGAGAAGACCAACCGAGCCGACGAGGGCTTCCGCGAGGTCGCCCGCCACGGGGCGATCACTGCCTACGCGGCCTGCCGCTGAAGCTCAGCTGTCGCGGGCGATCGAGAGCTCGTCGAGCCGGTCCCAGAGCGGCCGGTTCTGCCGGCGGGCCGTCTGGGCCAGGGCCCACTCGCGCAGCTCGAGGTCGGGCCGCGCGCGGGCGCCGGCGTATCCGGCGAGAAGCTCGGCGAACTGCCCGGCGGTGCCGGCGGTCCGGACCGCCCGCGCCCAGGTCTTTACGCCGGCGAGCTCCGGGCTCACCGTCATCCGGCCCAGGCGGGCGTACTTGAGGATCCGGTTGGGCAGCCCGGCGTCGTTGAAGGGCTCCACCCTGAAGGGAACGATACCCACGTCGGAGGCGAGGATCACGCGCGCGGCCGCCTCGTCGTCGAGCGGCCCGAGCCAGACCAGCGAAGGGTGGTTGCGACAGGCCAGGAAATCGGGGTCCCCGGCGCACTCCTCCTCGTGCCAGGCGCCGACCAGGAAGAGCACCAGCCGGTCGCCGAGCGCCTCGGCGGTGCTCCGCAGCAGCGACCAGTCGGTGCGCCAGCCCAGGTGGCCCAGCGAGACGGCCACCACCGTTTCCCCGGGCTCGGGAGCCGGGAAGCGGTCGGCCGGGGTGGTCATCAGGATCGCTTCGCGCCCGGCCTCGCGCTCCTGCTCGACCAGCGGCTCGGAGACCGCGTAGGTGATGGTGGCCCGCTCGGCGGCCAGCTCGTGGAGCTCGGCCAGGCGCGCCCGGGTGGCCTCGCTGGCGTCGTAGGCCAGCTCGTAGCGGTCCCAGCGCGAGTACCAGAGCTCGGCCCCGGGGCACTGGGCCAGGAGGGCCCGGGCGAGCGGATACTGGACCGGGTGGAAGATCACGAAGACCCGCGGGTCGCCCTGCGCCCGCAGCTCGCCGAGCAGGCGCCGGGCCTGGCGCGCGGCGACCGCGTCACCCAGGGCGGCCGGCATCCGGGCAACGGCGCCGAAGCGCAGCCGCGGCGGGTCGACGGCGATCACGCCCGGGGCGCGCAGGAGGTCCTCGGCCTGTTCGCGCTGGATGAAGCTCTCGAGCGTGCGCGGAAGCAGCAGCACGCAGAGTGGGGGCCGGCTTGCCTGGGGGGCGCTCACCGCCGGCAACCCTAGCCGCGGCGGCCTCCCCCGGATGGGCGGATAGCGTCAGGTGGCGATGGACGGCGCACTGAAGCGCCTCGCCGCGTCGGGGCTCGCCTACCAGGCCGCCAGCCTGCTCGCGGCGCTGCTCGCTCTCTTCACCCTCCCGCTCTACACGCGGTTCCTCAGCGAGGCCGACTTCGGCTACGCCGAGACGATCCTGACGCTGGTCATCCTGGCCAGCATCCTGCTGCGCTTCGGGCTGGGCGAGGCCTTCGTCCGTTACTGGCACGCCGCCGACGGGCCCGAGGCGCGGCGCCGGCTGGCCCGCACGACCACCGGCTTCGTCCTGGTGAGCACCACGGTCGCGCTGGTGGCCGGGATCCTGCTCGCCGGGCCCCTCTCCGAGCTGGTGCTCGGCACGCGCAACCCCACGCTGATGGCCTTCGGGGTGATCGGCATCTGGACCTTCACCAACCTCGAGGTCGCCTACGCGATCCTGCGGGTCGACGAGCGCCGCCGGGCCTACCTGGTCGCCTCTTCGGTAAACGTGGTCCTCACTGTGACCCTCACGGTCACGCTCGTCGTCTTCCTCGACGAGGGGGCACGCGGATACGTGCTGGGCAACTACGCCGCCTCCGGGGTGGTCCTGCTCGGGCTCTGGGCCTTTGCGGTCCGCGAGCACCTGGGCCTTCCGCGCGGCGGGGCGGCGCTCGCCGGCCTGCTGCGTTTCGGCGCCCCGACGATCCCCGCCGACGCCGCCGTCTTCCTGCTCAACGTGATCGACCGCGCCTGGCTGCTGCGGGCCGAGAGCCCGGATGCCGCCGGGCTCTACTCGGTGGCCATCAAGCTGGCCACGGCGGTGATCATCCTCGTCCGCGGCTTCCAGCTCGCCTGGCCGCCGCTGGCCTACTCGATCGGCTCCGACCGGGAGGCCCAGGTCCTCTACGCGCGGGTGACCACCGCCTTCATCGCGGTGAGCGCTCTGATGGTGGCCGGCTTTGCCCTGCTCGGACGCTGGGTGGTGAGGCTGCTCGCCGCCCCCGACTTCTTCGGTGCCCACACCGCGCTGCCCTGGCTGGCCCTCGGCTGGGCCCTCTACGGGCTCTACCTGGTGCTGGTGACCATCGCCGGCCGCGCCGAGGTGACTATCCGCACCCTTCCCTCGGCGGCGCTCGGGGTGGTGGTCAACGTCGTCCTGCTGGTCCTCCTGGTCGGGCCGCTGGGCATCGTCGGCGCGGCGCTGGCCCTCTGCGCCTCCTACGTGGCGATGCTCGCCCTCCTCTTCGCCCTCACGCGGCGGGCCTTTCGCGTGCCCTTCCAGTGGCGCCGGCTGGTCCCGATCGTGGCCATCAGCGCCGTGCTGGCCGTTGGCGGCGACCTGCTGCTGCCGACCGAAGGGTTCGCCGGATTCCTCTCCCGCCTGGCCGTGCTGCTGGCCATCCCGCCGCTGCTGGTCGCCGCGCGCGCGGTCCGGCCCGATGAGCTGCGGGCCCTGGCCGCCGGCGTTCGCGGGCTGCGGGGAGGAGCGGCTGCACCGTGAGCACCCTGGGAACGGTGGCCGTGATGCTCGCCGCGGTCTTCGTGGTGAACCTGATGCCGGCCTTCGGCCCGCCGACCTGGACGGTGCTCGTCTTCTTCCGGATCAAGTACGACGTGCCGGCCGTCCCGCTCGTGCTCGGCGGCGCGGCCGCCGCGGCCTGCGGGCGGTTCATCCTCGCCTCGGTGTTCCGGCGGATCGGCTGGCGCCTGCCGGCCGGCAAGCGGGAGGACCTCGAGGCGGTGGGGGAGGCGATCACCGAGCGGCGTGCCAGCCGCTGGGGGACGATCGCCCTCTTCCTGGTCTCACCGTTTCCCTCCACCCAGCTCTTCGAGGCCGCCGGCCTGACCCCGCAGGTCAACCTGCGGGACATATCGCTGGCCTTCTTCTTCGGCCGCCTGGTGACCTATTCGATCTACGTCGGCGGGGCGACGCTGGCCGCCTCCACGGTCTCGTCGATCCTGGACGAGGGCTTTCGCTCGCCGTGGGCCATCGCGCTCCAGCTCCTGCTGCTGGCGCTCCTGGCCGCCTTCCTGCTCATCCCGTGGGCGAAGCTCCTGCGACGCCGCGGTTGAACTCCTCGGCCGCCTCGCGCAGCCCCTCGCCACGGTCCGGGTGCAGCGTGGCCTGGACGTGGGCCCGGTAGCGCGCGGGGTCGTGGCCGGGCAGGAAGCTCGCCGCCAGCGCCCGGACGGCGTAGCTCCAGGCGGTCAGCCAGCGCACCGCCGCGGCTGCGGGCGCCGAGTGGTGCTTGCGCATGTAGAGGTCGCGGTTGCGTGACATCTCCACGATCCGCCGGCCGGCCGCCGCGCCGGTCGAGAGCTGTTCATGGTGGATCGCCACGGCCGAGGGCACGTAGAGGGTCTGCCAGCCGTGGTCGGCCAGCCGCCGGCAGAGGTCGACCTCGTCGGAGTAGACGAAGAAGTCCGGGTCGAGCCAGCCGACCTCCTCGACCGCCTCGCGGCGAACCAGCAGCGCCGCGCTCTGGGCCCAGCCGACCGGCCGGGTCTCCTCCCCCCGCGACTGCACGGTCGTCCACCGGTGCACGAAGAGCGCGGAGGCCAGGGCGCTCGCCGGCCCGGGGAAGGCCCAGGCGCTCGGCTGCGGGGTGCCGTCCGGGCGCAGCAGGCGGGCGCCGGCGGCCGCGGCGCCGGCGTCTGACTCCAGCGCGGCGTGGAGCGCCCCGGTGGCGCCGGGCAGCAGCTCGCTGTCCTCGTTGAGCAGCAGGGCGTAGCGGCCCGAGGCCTGCTGGAGGATCTCGGAGTCGTTCTCGGCCTTGCCGCGGCGCCGGTCGAGGGCGATCACCCGGTCGACGGCGGGATGCTCGCGCGCGGCCTGCGCCGATCCGTCCTGCGAGGCGTTGTCCAGGACGATCACCTCGGTGGCGAAGGCCACGCCCTCGCGCTCGCGGGCGACGGCGTCGAGCCCGGCCAGCAGCAGCTCCCGCTGCCCGGTGTTGACGATGCAGTAGCTGAGCTCGACGGCCCCCACGGCGCCTATTGTGAACCCCGGTGCACGTTCACGTCGTCGATCCCCCGGCGTACACGCCCCCGTACGACCGTTCGCTCAGCGGGGCGCTGGCCCGGCAGGGTGCCGAGGTGACCCTGGTTACGGCCCCGTTCGCCTTCGGCCCGGTGCCGGATGCCGAGGGTTACGAGGTCGACGAGCGCTTCGGCCGCCACCTGCCGGGAGCCAGTGGCTCGGCGCTGCGCGCCGCGGCCCGGGTGGCCGTCGAGCCGTTCGAGATGGCCTCCTACCGCCGTGCCGCGCAGGCCGCCGACATCGTCCACTTCCAGTGGCTGGCCCTGCCGGCGATCGACTCCCGGCTCCTGCCCGACCGGCCGCTGGTGATCACCGCCCACGACGTGGTTCCCCGGGAGCCGCACCCCGGGCAGGTCGCCGGCCTGCGCCGGGCGCTGCGCCGCGCCGACGCCGTCGTGGTCCACAGCGAGGACGGCCGTCGCCGCCTGCACGGCGACCTGGGCATCGACCCGGGGCGGATCCACGTGATCGAGCACGGGGCGTTCACCCACCTGCGCGAGCTTCCCGCGCCGGCCCCGCTGCCTCGCGAACTGGCCGGCGTGGAGGGGCCGGTAGTGCTCCTCTTCGGCCTGATGCGCCCCTACAAGGGCATCGAGGTGGCGGTCGAGGCCTGGCAGGGCATCGACGACGCCGAGCTCTGGGTGGTCGGCATGCCGCGGATGGACATCGAGCCGCTGCGCCGGGCGGCGCCCCCCAACGTGCGGTTCGTCGAGCGCTTCGTCGATGATGCCGAGATCCCGGCCCTCTTCCAGCGGGCCGAGCTGGCCCTGCTGCCGTACCTGGAGATCGACCAGTCGGGCGTCTGCTTTACCGCGATGGCCTTCGGCACGCCGATGGTGCTCAGCGCGGTCGGCGGCTTCCCGGAGATCGCTGCCGCCGGCGCCGCCGAGCTGGTCGAGCCCGGTGACGTGATCGGGCTGCGCAGCGCGGTCCGCTCGCTGCTGGACGACCCGGAGCGCCGCGCCGCCCTTGCCGCCCAGGCGGCGCTGCTAACCCGCGAGCGCTTCGACTGGGACCGGATCGGCGCCCTCCATATGGAGCTCTACGGGAGCCTGCTGGAGGGCGTGCGACGATGAACGGGCGATGATCGCCCTCGAGATCGTCTTCTGGGTGGCGGCCGGGCTGATCGTGTTCGCCTGGGCCGGCTATCCGCTCCTGCTGGCCGCCTGGTCGGCGCTCGCCGGCCGCGACCCGGCCCCCGACCCGGTCGCCGTGGGGGAGGAGCCCTACGTCGCCTTCGTCGTCGCCGCCCACCGCGAGGCGCCGGTGATCGGCGCGCGCGTGGCCAACGTGCGCGGGCTCGACTGGCCGGCCGACCGGCTGCAGCTGATCGTCGCCTGCGACGGCTCGCCCGACGAGACCGCCCGGCTGGCCCGTGAGGCCGGCGCCGACGTCGTGCTCGAGCTGCCGTGGGGCGGGAAGGTGCGTGCGCAGGACGCGGCCGTAAGGGCTGCCGACGAGCGCGCGACGCTCGTCGCCTTCTCCGACGCCAACGCCGCCTGGGAGCCCGGCGCCCTGCGCGAGCTCGCCGGCGCCCTGCGCGAGCCGCAGACCGGCTACGCCTGCGGCCAGGTCAGCTTCGCCGGCGGCGACGGGGAGACCAACCAGGAGGGTCTCTACTGGCGCTACGAGATGTGGGTGCGCTCGATGGAGTCCCGGCTGGCGTCGGTCACCGGCGGCAACGGGGCGATCTACGCCGTTCGCCGGGAGGACTACATCGAGGTCGACCCGGTGATGGGCCACGACCTCTCCTTCCCGTTCAACTTCGTCAAGCGCGGTCGCCGGGCGGTCTACGTGCCCTCGGCCCGGGCCTCGGAGAAGATGGTTCCCAGCCTCGAGGGCGAGGCGGCCCGCAAGCGCCGGATGATGAGCCACGCCTGGCCGATCGTCCTGCGCGGCGGCCTGGCCTCACCGGCCGGCTACCCGCCCCGCTACGCGCTGATGGTGGCCAGCCACCGCCTGCTGCGTTACGCCTCGCCGTTCCTGCACCTGGTGGCGCTGGCCGCCAACGTCGCGCTGGTGGCGGCCGGGGCGGGAACGCTCTACGTCGTGACACTGGCCCTGCAGGGGGCGCTGCTCCTCTTCGCCCTGCTCGGCTCGCTGGTGCCGGCCCGCCCCTTCCTGGTGGCCCGTTACTACGTGCTCATCACCGGCGCCACGGCCGGCGGTCTCTGGGACTACCTGCGCCGCGGCACTCCGGCCGGCTGGGACCCGCCGGAGGGCACGCGCTGATGCTGCGCCGCGCCTTCGACCTCGTCGTCGCCGCCGTCGGGCTGGTGCTGGCCGCGCCGTTCCTGCTCGTGGCGCTCGTCGCCATCCCGCTCGATTCTCGCGGCTCGCCCTTCTACCGGACGCGGCGCGTGGGGCTGGACGGCGAGGAGTTCGAGGTGGTCAAGCTGCGCACGATGGTCACCGGCGCCGAGCAGATGGGGGCCGGCCTGGCGGTAACCGAGAACGACGAGCGGATCACCCGGGTCGGCGCCCTACTGCGGCGCACCTCGCTCGACGAGGTGCCCAACCTGGTGAACGTCCTGCGCGGCGAGATGTCGATCGTCGGCCCCCGGCCCACGGTGCCCTCCCAGGTCGAGCGGTATACCGACCGCCAGCGCGGGCGCCTGTCGGTACGGCCCGGGATAACCGGCTGGGCCCAGGTAAACGGCCGCACCGGGCTGGACTGGAACGAGCGGATCGAACTCGACCTCTGGTACATCGACAACCGCTCGGTGCGGCTCGACGCGGAGATCCTGAAGCGCACCGTCGCCGTGGTGCTCAGCGGCGAGGGCGTCTACCGCGGCGCCACGCCGGCCTGGCGCGACCCCGACGA
>CAIKSH010000218.1 GCA_903830015.1 uncultured Solirubrobacterales bacterium
CGATCAAATACCTCGATCTGCCCGAAGTCCTCGAACTGCTCATCGACCGTTGATCGTGGCGCATCGGGCGGCCGGGTTCGCTGCCGGCTGCGGGCCGGGGCCGTTGCCCTGACCTTCACCGTCCCCCCGCGGGCCACGTTGAGCAGCAGCCCGACGCCCACGAGCAGGGTCACCAGGCTGGTCGACCCGTAGGAGATGAAGGGGAGCGGAACGCCGGTGAGCGGCGCCAGGCCCAGGACGGTGAAGACGTTCAGCAGCGCCTGGCAGAGGATCAGCGAGGTGACCCCGGCGGCCACCAGGCAGGCGTAGCGGCCCTGGGCCTGCTGGGCGATCCGCAGCCCGGCCCAGGCGACCAGGGCGAAGAGCAGCAGCAGGGCGAAAAGCCCGATCACTCCCAGCTCCTCGCCGATGATGGCGAGGATGAAGTCGGTGTGGGCCTCGGGCAGGTAGAAGATCTTCTGGACCGACTCGCCGAGCCCGCGGCCGAAGAGCCCCCCGGAGCCGATCGCGATCTGGCCCTGTACGGCCTGGAATCCGGCGTCGCCGGCGTGGTCCCACGGGTTGAGGAACGACATCAGGCGATCGCGCCGG
The DNA here is from genome assembly GCA_903830015.1 of uncultured Solirubrobacterales bacterium. GTDB lineage: Bacteria > Actinomycetota > Thermoleophilia > Solirubrobacterales > Solirubrobacteraceae > F1-60-MAGs163. The sequence goes on from CAIKSH010000218.1 coordinate 592, forward strand.
TAGGAGGCCGAGAGCGAGAAGAGCAGGACCAGTACGGAGCCCACCCCCGCGAGGGCAAAGAGCCAGCGCATCGGGACGGCCGCGACGACGAGCATGGCCCCCACGGTGGCGCAGAGGACGAGCGAGGTGCCCAGGTCGGGCTGGGTGACCACGAGGAGCGTGGTCGCGCCGACCACGATCCCGAGCGGCAGCAGCTCGCCCATCGTCCGGAAGCCGTTGGGCTTCTCGGCCAGGAAGCGGGCGCAGTAGAGGACCACGGCGACCTTGGCGATCTCGCTGGGCTGGAACTGCAGGATGCCCGCTCCGAGCCAGCGCTGCGCGCCGTTGACCGAGACGCCGAGCCCCGGGACCTTGACGGCGAGCAGCAGGACGAAGGAGACGGCGAGCAGCGGGCCGGTCAGCTCCATGATCCGCTGCAGCGACATCCGCGAGACGACGAGCAGGGCGGCAAAGCCCAGCGAGCCGAAGACGACGTACCGGACCAGCAGCGAGGTCCCGGCCCCGCCGGTCTCGACGACCGACGACGCCGACGAGGCGCTGTAGACCATCACCGATCCGAGGGCCAGCAGGCAGAAGACGGCGGTCAGCAGGACGTCCTCCTCGATGCTGCGCCGGCCCTCCCGGCGCGCCTTCAGGGCGCCCTTCATGCGGGACCCGGAGGGCGCGAGAGCCTCGTCTGCAGGTGCGCCGGCACGGGCCATTGAAACTTTCCTTCTCGGCCCGCGGCGGTTCTCCTTCCCCTAATTCGCAGCCCCCGAAAAGCCCGGTAATCCGGCCGCCAGGGCCCGGAAATGCGCCCCCCGCTCCTCGTAGCCACCGGGGTACAGGTCGAAGCTCGCGCAGGCCGGGGAGAGAAGGACCACGTCGCCCTCCCCGGCAATCCCGGCGGCGGCGCCGACCGCCTCCTCGAGGTCGGAAAGGCGCCGGCACTCGACGACCGGCCCGAGCGCCTCCTCCACGACTCCCGCGTCCTCGCCGATAAGCAGGGCAGCCCTCACGCGCCCCCGCGCGGCCCGGGCGAGCTCGCCGAACTCCTGGCCCTTGGCCTGGCCGCCGGCGATCAGCACCACCGGTTCGTCGAAGGCTTCGAGGGCGACCACCGTCGAGGCGACGTTGGTCGCCTTGGAATCGTTGACCCACAGGGCGCCGCCGGCCCGCCCGATCTCCTCGATGCGGTGCTCCCCGCCGGCGAAGCCGGCCAGGGCGCCGGCGACGGCCTCGACGGGCAGCCCCGAGGCAAGGGCCGCGCCGACGGCGCAGAGCGCGTTGTCGAGGTTGTGGCGCCCGCGCAGGCGGATGCTCGCGGCCTCGATCACGCGGGCCCCCTCCCAGGTGATCCACCCTTCCTCGACGGCCACGTCGCCGCCCCGCTCGCGGGGCCCGGTGACCGTTACCCGCCGGGCAGCGCCGCCGGCGTCGGCGAGCAGGTCAGTTGGCCCGACTGCCACGTCGTCCTCGTCCTGGTGGGCGAAGAGCTCGAGCTTGGCGGCGCGGTAGTCCGCGACCGTGCCGTGGCGGTCCAGGTGGTCGGGGCTGAAGTTGAGAAAGACCCCCACCTCGGGGTCGAAGGCGATCGAGTCCTCGAGCTGGAAGGAGCTCGCCTCGCAGACCACCGTCGCCTCCGGCTCGAGCTTTCCGACCAGCGAGGTAACCGCGGTACCGACGTTTCCGGCCACCGCCACCGGGAGCCCCGCAGCCCGCCACATCTCGCCGAGGAGCTCGACCGTGGTCGTCTTGCCGTTGGTGCCGGTGACCGCCACGAAACGGTTCGGCAGGAGCCTCCAGCCGAGCTCGAGCTCCCCGAGGACGGGGATCCCCCGCTCACGGGCGGCCGCGATGACCGGGGCTTCCGCGGGCACGCCGGGGCTCTTGACGACCGCCCGCGCCCGCTCGAGCTCGGCCAGCCCGTCGCTTGCCGTCTCGACTTCGATCCCCTCCTCGCGCAGCGGCTCGAGGCCGGGCGGTTCGGCGGCGTCGACCGCGATCACCGGTTCCCCGGCCGCCCACAGCGCCCGGGCCGCGGCGACGCCGGATCGCCGGAGGCCGACGACGAGCCAGGGCCCCGGCGGCAGCGGTGGACGGGGTCGGGAGGCCACGGGCCAACGATACGCAGCCGGCAGGCCGCTCAGCTGATGTTGGCCTGGTAGAGCGTGAAGCCGATCGCGGCGAAGACCAGCGCGACGATCCAGAAGCGCAGGATGATCTTGGTCTCCGACCAGCCGCGCATCTCGAAGTGGTGGTGGATCGGCGCCATCAGGAAGATCCGCTTGCGCAGGCTCTGGAAGGCCGCCACCTGGGCGATCACGCTCACCGCCTCGACCACGAATATCCCGCCGATCAGGATCAGGAGGATCGTGGTGTTGGTCATCACCGCCATGGCGCCGATGGCTCCGCCCAGGCCCAGGGAGCCGGTGTCGCCCATGAAGATCGTGGCGGGGAAGGAGTTGAACCAGAGAAAGCCGGTACAGGCACCGACGATGCAGGCGCTGAGCAGCGCAAGGTCACGCTCTCCGGTGGTCACGAAGGTGATTCCCACGTAGGCGAGCATCACGATCGCCACGCACCCGGCGGCCAGCCCGTCGAGCCCGTCGGTGAGGTTGACCGCGTTGGTCGAACCGGCGACCACGAGGAAGACGAAGACCGGGAAGAAGATGCCCAGGTCGATGCTCGCGTCGACGGCGCGTATGCGGACCGTGGTGGTGACGCCGGCCTTCTGGGTCGCCACCCACCAGAGCGCGACCGAGACCAGGAGCAGGACGAGCATCTTGGTCCGGCCCCGCAGCCCGAGCGAGCGGCGCTTGACGATCTTCACGTAGTCATCGGCAAAGCCCAGCAGGGCGCAGACGACGGCCACCCCGAAGACGCCGACGGCGCGCCAGTCCCAGTCGGTCAGCACCAGGAACGGGATCGAGATGGCCAGGAAGATGATGATCCCGCCCATCGTCGGCGTGCCGGCCTTGCTGTGGTGGCCGCTGGGGCCCTCCTCGCGGATGCGCTGGCCGAACTCCCGGTTGCCCAGGAACTCGATGAACCTCGGGGCCAGGAAGAGGCACAGCAGGAGCGCCGCCGTCCCCCCGATGAGTACCTCGCCGCTCACTGCGCCCGCCCCCGCTCGGCGACCAGTTCTTCGGCGACGATTTCGAGGCCTACTCCGCGGGATCCCTTGACCAGCACGGTGTCGCCCGGCTCGACGATTCCGGCCACGACCGTGGCCGCCTGGGCGGCGTCCTCGACGGCGGAGAGCTCGTCACCACCCCAGGCCGGACCGGCCACCCGGGCGAGGTCCCCGACGGTCACCAGCACGTCCACCGCGGCCTCGCGGGCCTCGGCCCCGAGCTCGGCGTGGAAGCGGCGTTCGTCGGGCCCGAGCTCGAGCATGTCCCCCAGGACGGCCACCCTGCGGCCGTCTGCCGACTCGGCGAGGTCGGCGAGGGCGGCGCGCATCGACATCGGGTTGGCGTTGTAGCAGTCGTTGATGACGACGACGCCGTCCCCGAGGACGATCCTCTCGCCGCGCAGGCCGGAGATCTGGAGCTCGATCTCGCCCTCGGGCTCGACTCCCACCGCGCGCACCGCGGCCAGGGCCGCGAGCGCGTTCAGCTCCATATGGCGCGAGGTGATGGGCAGCGACAGACCGTCGGGAAGGGTGTCGAGCTGGCCGCCGGGTCCGAAGGTGACGACCTCGTGGTCCTCGCGCACGTGAGGGTCGAGCAGCGGTTCGCCGGCCGGGATCACGGCGACCGTGCCGGGGCGCATGTCGGCGATCAGCTCGGACTTGGCCGCCGCGATGTTCTCGACGGTTCCCAGGAGCTCGAGGTGGACCGGCCCGATGTTGACGATGATCCCCACGTCGGGGTCGGCGATGCGCGTCAGCTCGGCAATCTGGCCCACACCGCGCATGGCCATTTCGAGCACCAGGGCCTCGGTGCCGTCGGGCGCGCCGAGGATCGTGAGGGGGAGCCCGATCTCGGTGTTGTAGTTGCCGGTGGTCGCCACGGTCCTTCGCGACGGGCGAAGCAGGGCGGCGGTGATGTCCTTGGTCGAGGTCTTGCCGGTCGAGCCGGTGATTGCGATCACCGCGCAGCCCAGCCTGCGCCGCCAGGCCGCCGCGGCGTCGGCCAGCCCCCTGAGGGGGTCGGCCACCGCAATCACCACGCCAGGCTGGCCCTCCAGCCCGGCCGCGTGGCTCTCGCCGACGAGCACTCCCCAGGCGCCGGCCCCGAGCGCATCGGCGGCGAAGGCTCCGCCGTCGTGAGTCTCTCCGGGCAGGCCGACGAAGAGCGTCCCGGGCCCGGCCTCGCGGGAGTCGATCGTCACCCGTTCGGGGCCCGCGCCAGCGGGATCCCCGGCGACCAGCCGCCCCCCGGCCGCCTCGGCCAGCTCGGCGGCCGTCCAGCCGGTCACGCCGACGCCCCTTCCAGCAGCTCGCGGGCGACCTGGCGGTCGTCGAAGGGCTCCTTGCGGCCGCCCGCGAACTCCTGGCCCTGCTCGTGACCCTTCCCGGCGATGAGGACAAGGTCGGCGGCCTGGGCCTCGCCGAGCGCCCAGGCGATCGCCTCGCGGCGGTCCTCGATCGCCCGGTGGGCGGTGCCGGCCGGTATTCCGCCCAGCACTTCAGCGACGATCGCGGCCGGCTCCTCCGAGCGCGGGTTGTCGGAGGTGACCACGACCAGGTCGGCCGCGGCCGCCGCGGCGCCCATCTCCGGGCGCTTGCCGGCGTCGCGGTCGCCGCCGGCCCCGAAGACGAGGATCACTCGGCCATCGCAGACCGCGCGGGCCGCGGCCAGCGCCCCGGCGAGCGAGTCCGGCGAGTGGGCGTAGTCGACGATCACCGTGAACGGCTGGCCGGCCTGCACCGGCTCGAAGCGCCCCGGGGCCCGGTCGGCGGCCGGCAGCGCGCGCTCGATCGTGGCGTCATCTACGCCGAGGGCCCGGGCCGCGGCGACGGCGCAGAGTGCGTTCATCACG
>CAIKSH010000219.1 GCA_903830015.1 uncultured Solirubrobacterales bacterium
CGGCGGCAGCAGCGCGCGGGCGGTGGCCGGGCCGCGAACCTCGAGGGCCACCTCCCGGGCCAGCTCGAGCATGTCGCGGTGCAGGAGGAAGAAGCCGGACAGCCCCAGCCCGGCGATGATCTTCAGCTCCTCGTCCAGCCGCGCCGCCGCCTCGCCGCGCAGCCGGTGGCCGGGCGGGTAGAGGACGGCGAAGCGCTCGCGGCAGGCCCGCCCGAGCTCGGCGTCGGCGCCTTCGTCCTCGGCGCCCGGGTAGCGGTAGCCGAGGTCGTCGAGGAGCTCGAATCGGCAGGAGCCGGCCAGCCGGCCGGCGGCGGCTACCGCTTCCGGGTGGTCGGCGAAGCGGGCCGCCATCGCCTGCGGCGAGGCCAGCACATGGCTGTGGTTGCCCCGGCGCAGGGGTTCGCTGGAGTCCAGCGGCCGGCGCTCGCCGATCGAGACGAAGGCGTCCTGGAGCGGGGCGCGCCGGCGGTCGTGGGCGTGGACGTTCCCGGTGGCCACGGACTCCAGGCCGAGCCGGTGGGCCAGGCCCTCCAGCTCGCGGCAGCGGGCCCGGTCGTGGCGGGCGAAGGGGCGCTGCAGCTCCACGAAGAGCCTTTCGGGGCCGAAGGCCTCCCTGAGCAGCCGCAGCGACGGCTCGTCGTGGACGCCGCGGCCGGCGCAGCCGCTCAGGCAGGCCAGGCCGCCGGCGCGCGCCGTCAACTCGTCCAGCTCAAGCCGCGGCTCGCCGCGCGTGGCGCCCCGGCGGGTCTCCCGGTGGGCCGCGGTGAGCAGGCGGCAGAGGTTCGACCAGCCCTCCTGGTCCTGGACGAGCAGCGTCAGGTGCCGGAGGGGCCCGCCCTCCCCGGCGCTCACGCTCACCTCGGCGCCGTGGATGGCCCGGACCCCGGCCTCGCGCGCGGCCACGGCGAACTCCATCGCCCCGCAGAGGTTGTCGTGGTCGGTCAGCGCGAAGGCCTCGTAACCGGCACGGGCGGCGGCCAGGGCGAGCTCGTCGGGATGGGAGGCGCCGTCCAGGAAGGAGTAGGCCGAGTGGGCGTGGAGCTCTGCGTACGACACGAACGTATGTTCGCATTAACCGCCCCGGTTTTCCAGCCCCCCGAGGCAGTCGTCACGCCGGCGCCAGTTGCCGTCGAGGCCCCTCACGGCCGCCTCGACCAGCCGGGCCGACTCCTCGGAGTGGTCGCCCCGCAGGCCGACCGAGACCCCGGCGCCGACCCTCCCCCGCGCCCCGCTGTGGCGCACGTCGAGCAGGTAGACCCGGCGCTGCCGGACGCCGGCCAGCTCCAGCCTGCGGCGCAGCGCCTCGCTTACCCTGACCGCCGCGCCGAGCCTGAGCTTCGGGGAGCGCACGGCACCGATGAAGGCGCCGGCCGCCTCCAGGTTGCCCGGGTCGGTGAGGTCGAGGTGGGTCTCGGTCTCCACGATCCGGCCGCGGCGCAGGGCCGGTGCGCCCAGGGCGAGCGCCGCCGCCTTCAGCGGCCCGGGCAGGGCCACGCCGCCGTGGTAGCGGACGGTGTCGGTGACCACCAGGTCTACCGGGCGCCCGGTGCGGTCGACGGTCACCGCGTAGCGCTCGACGTGCCGGCCGCCGGCCTCGGCCCCCGCGCCGAGCCGTGCCAGGTCGCCGGCCAG
>CAIKSH010000220.1 GCA_903830015.1 uncultured Solirubrobacterales bacterium
AAGATGAAGGACCTGAGCGCCAACGACGTCGACGCCGCCGCGAAGATCATCGCCGGCACCGCCCGCTCGATGGGCGTGGAGGTCGTCTGACCATGGGCCACAGCCGCGGATACGACGAGGCGCTGGCCCAGGTGGACCGCGACCGCGAGTACGACCCGGCCGACGCCGTGGCGCTGCTCAAGTCGCTCGGGCGCGCGAAGTTCGACGAATCGGTCGAGCTCCACGTGCGCACCAGCCTCAACGTGCGCCACGCCGAGGAGCAGCTGCGCGGCACGATCGCCCTGCCCAACGGCCTGGGCAAGGACGTCACCGTCGCCGTCTTCGCCCAGGGCGACAAGGCGCGCGAGGCCGAGGAGGCCGGAGCCGACTTCGTCGGGGGCGAGGACCTGGCCAAGAAGGTCGAGGAGGGTTTCAGCGACTTCGACGTCGCCATCTCGACGCCGGACATGATGCCGGTGGTCGGCAAGCTCGGCCGCGTGCTCGGGCCCTCGGGCAAGATGCCCAACCCGAAGGTCGGCACCGTGACGATGGACATCTCCAAGGCGGTCGGCGAGGCCAAGGCCGGCAAGGTCGAGTACCGCACCGACCGCGGGGCGATCGTCCACCTGGTGATCGGCAAGCTCAGCTTTGACGAGGCGGCGCTGGTGGCCAACTTCAACGCCGTCATCGAGGAGCTCAATCGGGCCAAGCCGTCGGCGGCCAAGGGCCGCTACCTGAAGTCGGTTACCCTCACGTCCACGATGGGACCGGGCATCAAGGTCGATCCCACGAAAACCAGCGAACCTCAGGAGGCCACGCCGGCCGCGGCCTGACCTCAGAGAATCGCGCCACCAAAGACCTCCGGCAGGCCAAGCGCCCTAAGTCCGGACCAGGAGGCACATGAACCGGGAACAGAAAGAGCAGGCGGTCGCCGAGATCGCCGGGGAGATCAGCGAGTCGCAGGCGGTCTTTGCCGTCGACTACCGCGGAATCACCGTCGCCCAGGTAGCCGACGTGCGCACCAAGCTGCGCGACGCCGACGCGACGCTGCGGGTGGTCAAGAACACGCTGACCGAGCTGGCCGCCGACAACGCGGGGGCCGAGCACCTCAAGACGATGCTTACCGGGCCCACCGCCCTGACCTTCGTCCGCGGCGATGCCGCGGCGGCCGCCAAGACGATCTCCACCTTCAACAAGGAGACCGAGCTGCTCGAGTTCAAGGGCGGCATGATGGACGGCGAGGCGCTCGAGATCGACCAGATCAAGGCGATCGCCAAGCTGCCCCCGCGCGACGTGCTCTACGGCCAGCTGGTCGGCCTCGTCGCCGCGCCGCTCGGCGGCATGGTCCGTGGCCTGGGCAGCATGATCGGCGGCCTGGCCATCGCCCTTGGCCAGGTCCAGGAGCAGAAGGCCGCCGAGCCGCAGCCCGAGCCCGAGGCCGAGGCAACGGAGGCTCCGGCATCGGACGAAGCGGAGGAGGCGCCGGCCGAGGCCGAGGAGGCTCCCGCCGACGAGGCGGAGACCCCCGCGGAGGAGCCCGAAGCCGCAGCCGAAGAGGCACCCGAGGAAGAGGAAGCAGCGCAGGAGGCGCCCGCCGAAGAGGAAGCGGCCGACGAGGCTCCGGAGGCCGAGTCCGGCGAAGGCGACGAAGCGCAGGAAACGTCAACCGAAGAGAACGAGGCGGACGCTTCGGCATAGCCGGGCACGCCGAAGCGATCCCAGGAGGGAAATCACATGGCAGTCACGACAGAGGAATGGATTGAGGAGCTCAAGGGCATTTCGGTGCTCGAGCTCTCCGAGCGCGTAAAGGCGCTCGAGGAGGAGTTCGGCGTCTCGGCGACCGCGGTCGCCGCTGCGGCCCCGGCCGCCGGCGGCGGAGGCGGCGGCGAGGGCGGCGGCGAGGAGGAGGGCGGCACCGGTGACGTCATCCTCACCGCCGGCGGCGACAAGAAGATCCAGGTCATCAAGGTCGTCCGCGCGGCGACCGGCCTGGGCCTGAAGGAGGCCAAGGCCGTCGTCGACGAGGCGCCCAAGCCGGTCAAGGAAGGCATCGAGCGCGAGGAGGCCGACAAGCTCAAGGCCGAGCTCGAGGAGGCCGGGGGCACCGTCGAGATCAAGTAGGCAGCCCCGCTTCGCGCAGTACCGAAGGGCGCCCTCCGGGGCGCCCTTCGTCGTCTCCGGGACCGTCCGCCCGCGGTGGTCGAATGGGCCCGTGAGGGTCGGGGAGGAGATTAAGGCGCTGCGGGGCAGCCACCGCTACGTGATCGTCTTCGTCCTGGTCCTGGCGATCATCATGGTTTCGATCGCCCTGCCGCCCGACAACTCGGGCCGCGGCCTGCTGATGA
>CAIKSH010000221.1 GCA_903830015.1 uncultured Solirubrobacterales bacterium
CCCACCTTCACCTTCACGCCGGGGCGCCGGCCCACCGGTAGGGCGCTGCGCGCGGCGGCCAGGGGGCTCCGCCCAACCGCCTCGGCGCGGGCGGCGGCGCGCGCCCCCACACCGGCCAGCCACCAGCACTGGGCGACCACGCCCGCCTGCCAGCAGCCGGCGACCAGGGCGGCGAGCAACGGGAGCATCGCCACCAGCTCGACGCTCGCCTGCCCGCCCCGGGAACGAAACTCGCGCACCGGCGAATCGTTGCCGGCCGGCTGTTACGGCAGGGCCCGCAGGCAGTTACGCGGCAGCTACGCGCCGGCGAAGGCTCAGATCAGCTGACGGAAGCGCTGCCAGGTGGCGAAGATGCCCAGGGCCCCCACGGCAATCAGCAGCAGGGCGCCGACTATCCCGCCGGCGCCGCCGACGAGCTGGGACCAGCCGGTGGCGGTCAGCACGAGCAGCCCGATCGAGCCCAGGCCGAGCGCCTGGAAGCCGGGCGGCAGCCGTTCCAGGTCGCTGCCCATGCGCCGCCAGAGCCACCACAGCCCGAGGGCGATAACGAGGATGAAGGCCAGCGACAGCGCCCGGCCGACGAGGGCGGCAGCCACGCCGCCCAGCGGCGCGAAGGCGACGATCGCCGCGAGCGCCAGGACGATGGCGATGTTCAGGGCGTTGCGCACGCCCCAATCCTACGTCGCCGCGGCCCCGTCAGGCCGACTTGCTCTTGGAGCGCTTCTTCGGCCTGGCGGCCGGTGCCAGGTCGGCCGGCGGGGCGTCGGGGATCTCGATCGCGCCGTCGCGCAGCTCCGGTGAGAACCGGTAGCCGACCCCGAAGTGGGTGTGGATGTACTTCCAGTCCGGGGAGGCCTTCTCCAGCTTGTGGCGGACCTTCCGCACGAAGACGTCGACCGAGCGGTCGCCGCGGGCCATCGCGTAGCCCCATACCCGCTGGTAGATCTCCTCGCGCTCGAGCACGCGCCCGTCGACGCTGGCCAGCAGCTCGACGAGCTCGAACTCGCGGCGGGTGAGGTTGGCCGAAGTCTCTCCGACGAAGGCCTGGAAGAGGTCGGGCTTGATCTCGAGCTCACCGGCGGTCCGGACCTCGGCCACCTCGCGGGAGTCCGAGCGCCGGCGCCGACGGGTGACCGCCTCCACCCGGGCGATCAGCTCCTCGGGATGGCAGGGCTTGGGTACCCAGTCATCGGCTCCGAGCCGCAGGCCGCGGACCCGCTGGGCGACGCTGGCCCGGCCGGTGCAGACGATCACCCCAAGGCCCGGCACGCCGGCACAGACGCGCTCCAGGTACTCCCAGGCCTGCGGGCCCAGGACGGCGAGGTCGATTACGAGGGCGCCGAGCCGCATGGCCACCAGCTCCTCGATCGGAACCGGGCCGGCAAGGGTCCGGTGCTCCCAGCCGAGCCGGTCCAGGCGCTTGTCCAGCACCTTCAGGAAGCCCGAATCGGTGTCGATTACCGCGATGCGGACGCCCTCGGCGGACGCCACTCCCAGATCGGTCACGCCCGCAGGGTACGACATAGGGCGGCATTTACCCAGCCTTGGGCGCTCCCGGTTAACTAGTCGGTAACAGGGATCTCATCGACCGGAAACTCGCGGAAGAGCCCGGTCTCGACGAATATGACCTGCTCTCCGATCCCCACGGAGTTGTCGCCGATGCGCTCCAGCGCACGGGCGACGAGGGTCATGGTCATCGCCCACTCGCGCCGGTCCTCCTCGTCGCCGACCGAGACGGCCGAGCGGAAGACCTCCTTGTTGAGGCGGTTCACCTCGTTGTCCTGGCGGGCCAGGTCGGAGGCCAGGTCGACCTTGCGGCTCTCGAAGGCGAGCTTGGCCTCCACCACCTCGCCGCG
>CAIKSH010000222.1 GCA_903830015.1 uncultured Solirubrobacterales bacterium
CATCGCCTCGCGGCGGTCCGACCTGGAGGCGCGGTCGAGGATCAGGACGCCATCGAGGTGGTCGACCTCATGCTGGATGACGCGCGCCTCCAGCCCTTCGGCCTCGAACTGGCGCTCCTCGCCGAAGCGGTCCTGGGCGCGGACGCGGATCCTCAGCGGCCGCTCGATCTCGAGGCTCACCTCAGGCAGGCTGAGACAGCCCTCGAAACCCGGCTCCTTCTCGTCGGAGAACCACTCGATCTGCGGGTTCACCAGCGCCTCCCAGGGCTCGTCCTCCCCAAGGCGGTAGACGAGCATCCGCCGCAGCTCGCCGACCTGGTTGGCGGCCAGCCCCACGCCGATCGCCTCCCCCATCAGGTGCGCCATGCGCTCGAGTGACTCCCGAAGGGCGTCGTCGAACTCGGTCACCGGCGTGGCCTTCGACTTGAGCACCGGGTCGCCGAACTGGCGCACGTGCCGCAACGCAGCGGCCCGCCGCGCGAGCCGCTCCTCGTCGAGTTCCGGGGCCTCCTGGGCCTCGTCGGTTTCCTCCAGGCCTTCCTGAGCCATGGCTCGATTCTAGGCGCGGCGCCCCGCCTACTGGGGATCGACGTCGACCGAGAAGGCAACGCCGCGCCGGCTCCACTCCCCGGCGACCTCCTCGACGGCGGCTGCGGCCGCGGCGACGGCCTCGCGCCTCTCCCCGCCCTTGATCACCACCTGGCTTCGCTCGCGGCCCCGGAGCCGGAAGAGCGGCGCCGGGCCGAGCGAGCCGGGCAGCAGCGCCTGCAGCCCGGCGGCCGCCTCCTGGGCACGCCCGGGCTCCTTCGAGGAGCAGACGATCCGGATCAGCGTCGAGAACGGCGGGTAGGCGAGGGCCTGTCGGCGCTCGAGCTCGCCGGCCAGGAAGCCGGCGGCGTCGTGGCGCGCAGCGCGCCGGATCGCCTCGGCGTCGGGCACCATCGTCTGGACCAGCACGCGGCCGGCCGTGGGGCCGCGGCCGGTCCGCCCGGCCAGCTGCGTGACCAGGGCGAAGGTCCTCTCCTCGGCCCGGAAGTCGGGGAAGCGGAGCGTCTGGTCGGCGTCGACGACCACGCCGAGCTCCACCCCAGGAAAGTCGTGGCCCTTGGCTACGACCTGGGTGCCGAGCAGGATCCCGCGCTCGGCGGCCTCGAAGCGGGCGAGTAACTCTCCCGGGTCGCCGGCGTCGCCGTCGAGCCGGAAGACCTCGCCGGGCAGCTCCTCCTCGAGCCGCTCGGTGCCGGTGCCGTGGCGGGCGATCGAGGCCGACCCGCACTCCGGGCAGCTCGTGGGCACCGGCTCGCGGTGGCCGCAGTGGTGACAGGAGACGGTGCCGCTGGCGCGGTGCATCACGAGCGTCACGTCGCACTGCGGGCACTCCCAGGCGTGGCCGCAGGTGGTGCAGGTCAGGTAGTTCGACCAGCCGCGGCGGTTGAGCAGCACGATCGACTTGCGCGCGTCGACCAGCGCTTCGTGGGCCTTCGGGTGCAGGGCCCCGCGGACGCCCCGCAGGTCGAGAACCTCCACCGGCGGCAGCGCCGAGCCGTCGACCCGGTCGGGCAGCTCGATCCGGCGCAGCTCGCTCCAGCTCTCGGCCCGGGGCGTCGCGCTGCCGGCCACGAGGACCGCCCCGTGATCGGCCGCACGCCGGCGGGCGACGTGGCGGGCGTCGTAGCGCGGGTCGCCCTCGTGCTTGTAGGAGGCGTCGTGCTCCTCGTCGACGACGATCAGGCCGATCTGCTCCATCGGGGCGAAAACCGCCGAGCGCGGGCCGATGCAGATCCGGGCCTCGCCGGTCCGGACCCGCATCCACTCGTCGTAGCGCTCGCCGTCGGAGAGGCCCGAGTGCAGGACGGCGACCGTCTCGCCGAAACGCTCGCGGAACCGGGTGACCATCTGCGGCGTCAACCCGATCTCGGGCACGAGCACCAGGACGCCCCTGCCGGCCTCCAGGACCCGCTCGGCGGCGCGGAGGTAGACCTCGGTCTTGCCCGAGCCGGTCACGCCATGGAGCAGGAGGCTCTCCCCCGGCACGGCGCCGGCGACCTCGGCCAGCGCCTCGGCCTGGGGACCGGTCAGCTCGGGGGCCTGGCCGGCCGGGCTGGCCCCGACCTCGCGGCGCGCCGGCTCGCGGCGCTGGCCCTTGGCCTCGATCCGGACCAGCCCCCGGGCCTCCAGCCGGCGCAGGGCGGCGAGGTCGGCTCCGGCGGCCCGGGGCAGGCTCTCCAGGAGGGCGCGC
>CAIKSH010000223.1 GCA_903830015.1 uncultured Solirubrobacterales bacterium
CCGGTGAGGGTCTCGTGGGCCAGAGTCTCCAGTTTTTCACGAAGAAAATCGTGGTAGTCCGCGCCCTGGGCATAGGCGGCGATCCGGCCGCGGCGCAGAGCCAACTACAAGGGCGCCGAGAAGCTCGTGGCCGGGACGGTCGAGGACCTCCAGGCCTACGGCGAGAAGGGCGAAGGCCAGAAGATCTGCCAGCAGCTGCTCACGGCGAAGCTCTCCCAGAAGATCGGCGGCGAGGGGGGTCCCAAGGGCTGCACCGGGGCGGTCAACGGCGCCATGGAGCAGACCGACAAGTCCGACCTCGAGGTCACCGACGTGACCATCGACCCGAAGGACCCGGAGAAGGCCAAGGCGGTCGTGAAGGCCAAGACCGGCGACAAGTCGAGCCAGACCTCGACGATGGAGCTGGTCAAGGAATCCGGGCGCTGGAAGATCGCCAGCTTCGGCTGAGTCTGGCTGCGCCCGCCAGGCAGGCGGGGCCGGCTAGCGGTCCGGCCCGCGCAGTAGCTTCACCATTATGGTGGGCTTCGTAGAAGGGCTACCGGCCTGGGCCACCGCCATAATTCTCTTTCTCTGCTTCGCCGCGGTGATGTTCGTCGCGCGCACGATCGCCATCCGGCGCTGTAGCGACGAGAGCGCCGAGAAGCTCTCCGACGAGTCGGTCCGCCTGCTCACCGGCCTGGCGGCGACCTTCGCCTTCTTCGTCGGCTTTGCCATAACCGTCACCTGGGGCGCGGTGTCGGCCGGGCAGGCGGCGGTCGAGCGGGAGGCCGGCGCGGTGCGCAACATGAACTGGGCGATCAACAACATTCCCAACAAGGAGGAGGGCGCCCAGCTGAAGGCCAGTCTGGTCACCTTCACCGAGGCGGCCGCCTACCAGGACAAGAGCGACCTGGCGCGCGGCGACACCACAGACCTACCGTCGGAGGTTCCCCTGGACGAGTTCCAGGACGCCCTGCACACCTACGCCTTCGGTCCGACGGCGCCCGGCCCGGAGGTGACGAGCCTGGTGAGCGCGGCGCGGGCGCTTGGCACCGAATCGGCGGCCGTGTCGGCGGTCGCCCAGCGGACGGTCCCGCCGCTCGTGACGATATTGCTGTTGGTCTCCGGCGTGGTCCTGGCCATCGTGATGGGGGTCTCCACGGTCAACGCTCGGCATCCGTTCCTGATGCTGACCTGGGCCGTGGTGCCGGCGCTGTCGATAACCGTCGTCGTGGCGCTCTCCGGCCCGTTCGCCAAGGGGATCGGGGTCAACCTGGCCCCGATGGAGACCGCCTACCAGCAGCTGACCTCGCATTAGCGCCCTCAGCCGAGCGAGCTGCCGTACTGGCGCTCGTAGTACTCGCGGTAGTCGCCGGAGCGGATCGGCTCCCACCAGCCCGGGTTCTCCCGGTACCAGGCGACGGTCTCCTCGAGCCCCTGCTCGAAGCGCACCTGGGCCTCCCAGCCCAGCGCCCGCACCTTCTCCGAGCCCAGCGAGTAGCGGCGGTCATGGCCGGGGCGGTCCTCCACGTAGGTGATGAGCGACGGGTCGGCGCCGGTCAGCTCGACGATCCGCTCTACGACCTCGAGGTTGGTGCACTCGTCGGGGCCGCCGACGTTGTAGACCTCGCCGGCCTCGCCGTGGGCGAGAACGTGGCCGATCCCCGAGCAGAAGTCGCGCACGTAGAGCCAGTTGCGCACCTGCTGTCCGTCGCCGTAGACCGGGAGCGGGTCGCCGCTGAAGGCGTTGAGGATCATCAGCGGGATCAGCTTCTCCGGGTACTGGAACGGCCCGTAGTTGTTGGAGCCGCGGCAGATCACCGTCTCCATGCCGAAGGTCCGCGTGTAGGACTGGACCAGCAGGTCGGCGCCGGTCTTGGTGGCGCTGTACGGCGAGGAGGGCTCGAGCGGGCTCTCTTCGGTGAACGAGCCCTCCTCGATCGAGCCGTAGACCTCGTCGGTCGACACCTGCAGGTAGCGCAGGCCGCGCTCGCGGGCGCCCTCGAGCAGGACGAAGGTGCCCAGGGCGTGGGTCTTGACGAAGGCGTCGGGCTCGGCGATCGAGCGGTCGACGTGGGTCTCGGCGGCGAAGTTCACCACCGCCTCGGCGCCCTCGATCGCCTCGGCGACGGCGGCCGGGTCCTCGATCGCGCCGTGGACGAAGGCGTGGGGGACGCCTTCGAGGTTCTCGCGGCGCCCGGCGTAGGTGAGCTTGTCCAGCACGGTCACCTCGTCGCCGTGCTCCTCGACACGCTGGCGCACGAAGTTGGAGCCGATGAAGCCGGCGCCGCCGCAGACCAGGAGCTTCACTGCGCGCCCCCGGCGGCTGCCGGCTGCGCCACGCCGATGTCGGTCAGGTAGGCCACCAGGCCATCCTCCCACGCGCCGAGCTTCACGGCGTCGGCGCCGCGCTCGCTGTCCAGCACGCTGTTGGCCGGGCGGGGCGCCGGGCGGGGGAAGCTCTCGGTGCTCGTCGGCTCCACGCGGCACGGCGATCCGGCCAGCTCGAGCGCGGCGCGGGCCAGCTCGAACCAGGTGCAGCTGCCCTGACCGGCGGCGTGGAAGATGCCGGTCGCCGGCGCGGTCGCGCAGGCGACCAGGGCGGGGGCCAGGTCGCCGGTCCAGGTGGGGCGGCCGAGCTGGTCGTCGACCACGGAGATCGAGTCGCGCTCGCCGGCCAGGCGCAGGATCGTGTCGACGAAGTTTCCCCCGCCGGCGCCGTATAGCCAGCTGGTGCGGACGATCGCGTGGTCGCCGCCGGCGGCGGCGACTGCCTCCTCGCCGGCGAGCTTGCCGCGGCCGTAGGCCGAGCGCGGCGCGGCCGGGTCGGATTCGACGTACGGGCCGGCCTTGGTGCCGTCGAAGACGTAGTCGGTGGATACGTGGACCAGTCGGGTGCCGGCTGCCGCGCAGGCGCGGGCCAGGTTGCCGGCGCCCTCGCCGTTGACCGCGATGGCCTGCGCCTCGTGCTCCTCGGCGCCGTCGACGTCGGTCCAGGCGGCGCAGTTGACCACCGCGTCCCAGGGCTCGGCGCCGATCGCCTCCTGCACGGCGGCGGCGTCGGTGATGTCGAGCCGCGAGCGCTCGCGGGCGCCGACGTCGTGGCCGGCAGCCACCGCGGTGGCCGCCACCGCCGAGCCGAGCATTCCCCCGGCCCCGGTAACGAGGACGCGGGCCACTCAGGCGACCCCGATCTCCGACTGGTCGCCGATCAGGAAGCGGTAGGCGCGGGGCTGGAGGTCCGAGCGGGTGATCGAGGCGTCCTTGCCCAGCAGCGAGGATTCGACGCGCGCGTCCAGGTCGCGGACCGAGCTGCCCTCGAGCAGGATCGAGTGCTCGACCTCGGCGCGCTCGACGGTGCAGTTCTCGCCGATCGCCGAGTACGGGCCCACGTAGGCGTCGGTCAGGCGGGCGCCGGCGCCGATCACGGCCGGTCCGCGGACAGTGGAGTTGGTTACCACGGCGCCCTCCTCGATCACCACGCGCCCCTCGCAGGTGGAGGCCTCGTCGATCTCGCCGTCCAGGCGGCGCTCGACGGTGTCGAGCACGAGCCGGTTGGCCTCGAGCATGTCCTCCAGGCGCCCGGTGTCCTTCCACCAGCCCTCGACTACGTGGGGCTCGACGCGCTTGCCGCTGTCGACCAGGTGCTGGATGGCGTCGGTGATCTCCAGCTCGCCGCGGCCGGAGGGCTCGATCGCGCGGGCGGCCTCGTGGATGTCGGCGTTGAACATGTAGACCCCGACCAGCGCAAGGTCGGTCTTCGGCTCGGCCGGCTTCTCCTGGAGGCTGACCACGCGGCCGTCCTGCAGCTCGGCGACGCCGTAGTGCTCGGGGTCGGGCACCGGGGTCAGCAGGATCAGCGCGTCGGGCGAGCCCTCGCGGAAGGCCTCGACCAGGTCGGTGATGCCGCCCTGGAGGAGGTTGTCCCCCAGGTACATGACGAACGGGCTGGTGCCCAGGAACTCCTCGGCGGTGAGGACGGCGTGGGCCAGGCCGCTGGGCTCGTCCTGGAGGATGTAGGTGATCTTCACGCCGAACCGCGAGCCGTCGCCGACCACCTCGCGGATCTCCTCGCCGGTCTCCGGCGCGATGATGATCCCGATCTCGCCGATCCCGGCCCGGGCCATCGCCTCGATGCCGTAGAAGAGCACCGGCCGGTTGGCCACCGGCACCAGCTGCTTGGCGCTGGTGAAGGTGATCGGGCGCAGCCGGGTGCCGCGGCCGCCCGACAGGATCAGGCCCTTGAGGTCATCCATCGGCCGTGAGGCTACCCGCGCGGGGGATCAGTAGGTGCCGCCGAGCTTGCGGTGGTCCCAGCTGACCCGCTTTCGCTCCACGAACTGCATGCCGATCCGCTTGGCGGCCTGGGTGCGCACGCCGGCCTCGACCTCCTCGGGCAGCGCTCCGTCGAAGCCGGGCGTGTAGCGCGCGAAGACCTCCATTCCCACGGCGAGGGTCTCCTCCTCGCCGGGGTGCAGGACCACCTCGGTCTCGAGCATGATCCCGCGCAGCTCCTGGTACTCCTCGCCGGTCTCCACCTGAAGCGTCGCCCGCGGGTCGCGCTCGAGGTTCTTGACCTTCTGGGACTTGCGGAAGGTCCAGGCCCACAGCTCGGGCGCGCCGCCCGGACCGCTGTCGCGGACCACGTACCAGAGCGGCATCAGGTGCGGCCAGCCGTCCTTGCCGTTGGTCGCGCAGATCATCGTCTTCTGCTCGACCAGGAAGGCGCGGGCCTCCTCGTCGGTCATCCGGATCTGGTCGCGCCGGTTGGCCATGGCGGCCTCTCAGGCGCGGGCCGGGCGCTTGGCCCGGCGGCCGGTCTTCAGCTTGCGCGCGGCGGCCTTGACCGCCTTGCGCGCGGCGGCCGGCTCGAGGACCACGGCGTCGCCGGCCTCCTTGAGGACCTCGCGCACCAGCCAGTCCTGGCCGGCGAAGCTGAGCTCGATGATCACCGAGCCGTCGGCGAGCTCCTCGGCCACGCCGCCCTCCTCGCGGGCCCAGCGGGCGCGCTCGGGGGAGATCCAGATCCGCGCCGTGCTGGCCGAGGGGACCTCGCCGGTGCGCGGCCAGCCCTCGACGTCGGCGGCCGGGTCGATCTCCGGCCGGGGCTTGAAGCCCTTGCGGCTGACCGAGGCGTGGCGGATGCGGTCCAGGCGGAAGTGGCGCACGTCGTCGCGCTCGGGGTCAAAAGAGGCCACGTACCAGCCCTCGCGGCCGTTGACCAGGGCGTAGGGCTCGACGACGCGCTCGGTGAACTCGTCCTCGTGGGGCTTGTAGTAGTCGAGCTTGAGCATCTTGCCCGAGGCGATCGCCTTGGAGGCCACGCGGGCGATCTTCGAGTCGTCGGCGCCGCCGTCGGCGACCTGGAGGCCCTGCTCCAGCG
>CAIKSH010000224.1 GCA_903830015.1 uncultured Solirubrobacterales bacterium
AGGCCCAGCTCCTCCCCGGTGTACAGGACGCGTATCTCCCCGAGCATCCGTCCCTTGGCCGTGCAGCAGGCGGCAAAGCAGCCGGTGCCCGGCTCGAGGCTCTCGACGTCGTTGGTGGCCAGCGCCCCGAGCGCCTCGCGGGCCTGGGGGCCGGAGATGGCCAGGCGTCCCATGTAGGAGCGGTCGACGAGCGCCGCCCCTTCTGTCAGGGCGGCGATTTCGCCGGCTTGGGGGCCTTCGGCGGACACCTGCCGCAGGATAGGTGGCCCCCCGGGCCAGGAATTGTTCACATAGCTTGATTCAGGGTTTAGGCATGCCATAATCCGCCCGTGCCGGTCACCTCCAGACCCAGCCCCGCCGTAGAGGACTACGCCAAGGCGATCTACTCGCTCGAGCGCAGCGGTGGCGGCGCGGTGACCACCAGCGACCTGGCCTCGAGGCTCGGGGTCAGTGCCGCCTCGGCCTCGGGGATGGTCCGGCGGCTGGGGGAGATGGGGCTCGTCGAGCACGAGCCCTACCGAGGGGTCTCGCTCACGCCGGCCGGGGAGCGGGTGGCCCTCGAGGTGATCCGCCACCACCGGCTGCTGGAGCTGCTGCTGGCCGACCTGGGGGTGCCCTGGGACCGGGTCCACGACGAGGCCGAGGTGCTTGAGCACCACATCTCCGAGGAGCTCGAGCAGCTGATCGCCAGCCGCTTCGGCGACCCGACCCACGATCCCCACGGCGACCCGATCCCCTCGGCCGACCTGCGCGTGGAGGAGGGCAGCTCGACCCGGCTCGCCGAGCTGGAGCCGGGGGCGCGGGGACGGTTCGTGCGCGTCTCTGACGCCGACCCGGAGATCCTGCGCCACCTGGCCGGCCTGGGCATCGCCCCCGGCGACCGCTTCGAGGTGGTCCGCCGCGAGCCCTTCGAGGGTCCCCTGGTCGTCGACTTCGGGGGTGGCGAGCAGGCGCTGGGGGCCGGGCTGACCCGCGCCATGCGGGTCGAGGTCGAGAGGTGAGCAGGCTGCCGGACGCCGCGGCCGAGCCGCTGCCTTCCGGGCTCGACGCCGAAACGGTCCTCGAGCCCGGGCCGAGCGACCTGGAGCGCATCCGCTCGCGCGGGCGGCTCTGGGGGACGATCGGCATCCTGGGACCGGCCTTCGTGGCCTGCGTGGCCTACGTGGACCCAGGGAACTTCGCCGCCAACATCGCCGCCGGCTCGACCTACGGCTACATGCTCGTCTGGGTTCTCGTCGGAGCCAACCTGATGGCGATGCTGATCCAGTACCTCTCGGCCAAGGCGGGAATCGTCACCGGGCGCAACCTCCCCGAGCTCTGCCGCGACCGCTTCCCCAAGCCGGTGAGCCGGGGGCTGTGGGTTCAGGCCGAGCTCGTGGCCATGGCCACCGACGTGGCCGAGTTCGTCGGCGCCGCCCTGGCGCTCAACCTCCTGTTCGGCGTTCCGCTCTTTCCCGCCGGCCTGATCACCGCCGTGGTCTCCTTCGGGATCCTGGGCCTGCAGCGGCGCGGCTACCGGCGCTTCGAGCTGGCGATCGTCTTCTTCCTGGCCATCATCCTGCTCGGGTTCCTCTACAACCTGGTGCGCGTCGGCTTCCAGCTCGGGCCGGCGGCCTCCGGGCTGGTTCCCTCGTTCTCGGGAACCGACAGCGTCCTGCTCGCGGCGGCAATCCTCGGGGCGACGGTGATGCCCCACGTGGTCTACCTGCACTCGGCGCTTACGCAGGGACGGATCGAGCCCCGGGGCGACCGCGAGCGCCACCAGCTGCTGCGCTTCCAGCGCGTGGACGTGGTCGTGGCGATGGGGCTGGCCGGACTGATCAACCTGGCGATGCTGCTGATCGCCGCCTCGCTCTTCTTCGGCGGGCCCCTGGAAGCCACCGACACGATCGAGGGCGCCTACGACGGCTTCAAGGCGCTGATCGGGCCGGAGGCGGCGATCGCCTTCGCCCTGGCGCTGCTCGCCTCCGGGATGTCCAGCTCAAGCGTGGGCACCTACTCGGGCCAGGTGGTCATGCAGGGCTTCATCGGCCGCTCGATCCCGCTGGGGCTCAGGCGCACGGTGACCATGGCACCCGCCCTGATCGTGCTCGCCGCCGGCATCGAGCCGACGGCGGCCCTGCTGGTGAGCCAGGTCGTCCTCTCGTTCGGCATACCGTTTGCGCTGGTGCCGCTGCTGCTGGTGACGCGCGACCGCACGGTGATGGGCGGCTTCGTGAACCGAAGGGTCACCAGTGCGGCGGCGCTCGTCGTGGTCTCCCTGGTCGTGGCCCTCAACCTCTTCCTCCTGGGCCGGCTCTTCTTCGGCTGATCCGGCGGCTGCTGTGGCCGGTAGTCTCAGGGGAGATGGCGCTATCGGACACCTTTCAGGCCGCGATCGACTCGCTTCCCGACGACTGGTCGGACCTCGTCATGGACCTGCGGATCTTCGACGAGAGCCGCTACGTCGAGGCGGCCACCTTCCTCGTCGTCTGCAACGCCCAGCCCTACTCCAGGCACGACTGGCACTGGCGGATCCTCTGCGCTCACCGGTTCGGCCACGCCGCTGCGCCGGAGGCCGTTCACCGGGGCCTGCTCTTCCTCGATGAGGCGGGCATCGACGGCGAGCTGGTCGTGCGCGACGTGCGCACCGGCCGGGCCCCGGTCTTCGAGGCGTGGGGGCGCCCCGAGAGCGTGCGCGAGGAGTTTCGCCGCGTTTACAGCCAGTAGCGGTGGCTACGGTCGTAGCGCTCGTTCCCGACCTGCTCTTCGGCTCGAAGGTTGAGGGCATGCTGGCCGCCGGCGGGCACGAGGTGACGCTGGTGGCCGACCCGGCGCGGGCGCTGGAGCTGGCCGGCGCGGCTGACGTCCTGGTGGTCGACCTGGCCGGAGGGCAGGTCGACGGGCCGGCGCTGCTGGCCGGTGGGCCGCCCGGCGCCCGGACGCTGGGGTTCTTCAGCCACGTGGAGCCCGAGGTCCGCGAGGCGGCGCTGGCCGCCGGCTTCGACCAGGTCGTGCCCCGCTCGCGGATGAATCGGGAGGGCGCCGACCTGGTCTCCGGCCTGGCGTCCGGGGCATAGACTTCGCTGGCCCCATGAGCCGCCGCGTCACCTTCTCCCGCAACTACACGCTGTCGCTCTCGCGGACCTGCCAGTGCTACTGCAAGTACTGCGCCTTCAAGACCCACCGGGCGCACCTGCACGACCCCGAGGAGGTCGACCGGCAGATCGAGCAGGCCGTCCGGAGAAACGCCAAGGAGCTGCTCTTCCTGACCGGGGAGCGCCCCGAGGCCAACCCGAAGGTCGCCGCGACGCTCCGCGAGTGGGGCCACGAGGACTTCACCTCCTACGTCGCCTGGGCCTGCGGCCGGGCCCTGGAGAGGGGGCTGCTGCCCCACACCAACATCGGGGTGGTCGGGCGCGAGGAGCTGGCCCGCCTAAAGGAGGTGACCGCCTCGCAGGGCCTGATGCTCGAGTCGCTCCGGGACGACCTGGTGGCCCACCAGGGTTCGCCGACCAAGTCGCCGGAGGTACGGATCGCGATGATCGAGACGGCCGGCGAGCTGAAGATTCCCTTCACCAGCGGCATCCTCGTGGGGATCGGCGAGAACGAGGGGGACCGCTTTGCCGCCCTCGATCGCCTGGCCGAAATCCACGGCCGGTACGGGCACCTCCAGGAGGTGATTCTCCAGAACTTCGTTCCCCACGACTCCTACTACGGGCTCGAGGTCGCCGATCTTGCCGACGAGTCCGCCCGGCGCTTCTGGGCCACCGGAGTGGGGGAGCGGCCGGCCGCCGATCTTCCCGCCTGGGCGACCGGCGTGACGCTGGAGGAGCTCGAGAGGCTGGTCGACTACGCCGCCCGCGCGCTTCCCGGAGTCGGCATCCAGGTGCCGCCCAACCTCTCGGCCGCCTGGCCGGAGCTCGTCCGCGCCGGCGCCACCGACCTCGGCGGCCTGTCGGCCAACGGCGACCACATCTCCCCCGAGCAGCCCTTCCCGTCGCCGGCGCAGGTCCGCCGCGGGCTGCGCGAGCAGGGCGCCGCGCTCACCGAGCGCCTCTGCGTATACCCCGGATTCATCTCCGACGAGTGGCTGGCGCCGGCGGTGCTCGACACCATCCGTGCGCGCTACTGGAGCTTCATACCCCGGGGCGGATCGGGGCGCCGCGAGGCGCCGTTCGCGATCCGGCCGGGCCTGGTCGGGCCGGCGATCGAGCGGGCAGCGGCCGGTCATGAGCTCTCGCCGGAGGAGCTCACGGCCCTCTTTGCCGAGCGCCGGCCGGAGGCGGTGGAGGAGATCCGCCAGGCGGCCGACGGCCTGCGGCGCGAGCTCGCGGGGGAGGAGGTCTCCTTCGTGGTCAACCGCAACATCAACATCTCCAACGTCTGCACCGTCGGCTGTGCCTTCTGCGGTTTCGGGCAGTCGCGCCGCTCGCCGGAGGCCTACACGATCGACCGCGGCGACTTCCTCCGCCGGGTGGCCGAGGCGGTCGACTTCGGGGCGACCGAGCTGTGCATCCAGTCCGGCATCCACCCCGAATGGGAGCTCGAGGACTACCTGGGCTGGCTGCGCCTGGCCCGGGAGGCCGCTCCGGCCCTCCACCTCCACGCCTACAGCCCGATGGAGATCGCCCACATGTGCGACATCAGCGGCCTGCCGGCGGCCGAGGTATTCGCCCGGCTGGCCGACGCCGGGCTGGGCTCCACGCCGGGAACCGCCGCCGAGGTGCTCCACGACGGGGTGCGCGGACGGATCAGCCCCAACAAGCTTCCCGTCGCCCGCTGGGTCGAGATCATCGAGGCCGGCCACCGCGCCGGCGTTCCTTCGACCAGCACGGTGATGTTCGGGCACATCGAGGAGCCGTGGGAGCTCGCCGAGCACATGCGGGTGATCCGCGGGGTGCAGGAGCGGACCGGGGGGATCACCGAGTTCGTGCCGCTCTCCTTCATCCCCTTCCAGACGCTTCTCGGACGCACGCACGGGATCGAGGAGATAAGCCGGGAGGAGAACCTCGCCCATACCGCGGTCTTCCGGCTCGCCCTGGGACGCAGCGTCGCCAACCTGCAGGCCAGCTGGGTGAAGATGGGCCTCCTGGCCGCCACCGAGGCGCTCCGGTGGGGGGTTAACGACCTCGGCGGGACGCTGATGGAAGAGAACATCAGCCGGCTGGCCGGCAGCCACCACGGGGTGCGCCTCGATCCCGAGGAGCTGGTTGCTGCCGCTCACCGCGCCGGGCGCCCGGCCGTCGAGCGCGACACGCTCTACCGAACCCGGGAGCGCTATCCGGTGGGCGTGGTGCCGGAGTCAGAGCGCGACCTGGCGGCGGTTGGCGACCCGCTCGCTTCTGGAATGGTTACGGCATGAGCACTGCCGACGACGACGAGCTGATCACCCCCGAGGGGCTGGAGGCGCTGAAGGCCGAGCTCGCCGAACTGGAAGGGCCGCGCCGGGCCGAGCTCTCCAAGCGGATTCAGGCCGCGCGCGAGGAAGGCGACCTGAAGGAGAACGCCGAGTACCACGCGGCCAAGGAGGAGCAGTCCCACATGGAGACCAAGATCCTGCGCCTCCAGGAACGGCTGCGCAAGGCCAAGGTCACCGAGGCCGACGGCGCGAGCGGGAAGGTCGCCTTCGGGGTTCCGGTGACGGTCACCGACGTCGACGCCGGCCGCGAGCAGAGCTTCACCATCGTCGGGCCGACCGAGGCCGACCCCGGCTCGGGGAAGATCTCCAGCGAGTCCCCGGTGGCCCAGGCGCTGCTCGGCGCCTCACCGGGGGAGACGGTCGAGGTCGACAGCCCCGGCGGCAAGCGCAGCTGGCGCGTCGAGAAGGTCGGCTAGGGGAAGAGGTCCTCCTCGGCGGCCCGCAGGAGCGCGGCCGCCCCGGGGCCGTCTTCCCCGTTTACGAAGTCGCCGAGGCCCCGCACCACCACCGCTGGCTGCCGGGCGTCCTTGCGCCGGGCCAGGTCGGCGGCGGCGGCCACTTCGTCGGCCAGGGCGATCCAGGTAGCCGCCAGGGGGCGACCGTCTGCGTCGCTGCGCCCGCGCCAGTCCTCCAGTGGGGCCAGGCCGGCCACCCCGATCGCCACGTCGGCCTGGCCGAGCCTCCAGGCGCGGCCGAAGGAG
>CAIKSH010000225.1 GCA_903830015.1 uncultured Solirubrobacterales bacterium
CAGCCCTACGACGAGGGGTTCGTCGAGGCCCTGGAGCAGGGGATGCCGCCGACCGCGGGAGTCGGGCTGGGGATCGACCGCCTGGTGATGATCATGTGCGGAAAGAGCTCGATCCGCGAAGTGGTTCTCTTTCCCGCAATGCGCGACTAATCCGCGGGGAATACCGCGACGGCGCCCGGTTTCCCGCTGTTAGACTCATTTCACGGCGAAAGCCGCTTCTACCCTTGATCCGCCGGGCCGTCGGGGCCGGAATCTAGGGTGAGACAGCGGCAGTCAGACGACCCCGCAAAACTCCGACCCAAGACCAGACCACCACCTCAAGCAGACCGGCCACCAGACCACCAGGAAGGACAGACCCCTCGATGTTCGAGCGTTTCACCGAAAGAGCCCGCCAGGTGGTCGTCCTTGCCCAGGAGGAGGCCAGGACCCTCAAGCACAACTACATCGGCACCGAGCACATCCTGCTCGGCCTCCTTCGCGAGGAGGAGGGCCTGGCCGCACGGGTGCTCGAAAGCCTCGACATCACCACCGAGCGCGTCCGCGCGCAGGTGGTCCGGATCGTCGGTTCGGGCGAGGAGGTCACCTCCGGCCAGATCCCGTTCACGCCCCGCGCCAAGAAGGTCCTCGAGCTCGCCCTTCGCGAGGCGCTCAGCCTCGGCCACAACTACATCGGCACCGAGCACATCCTGCTCGGCCTCGTCCGCGAGAACGAGGGCGTCGCCGCCCGCATCCTGCTCGACTTCGACGCCGACTCGGAGAAGATCCGCAACGAGGTGATCCGGATGCTCTCCGGCCCCGGCGGCCGGCGCCAGGGATCGAGCTCGGGCGAGGGCGAGGGACGCAGCTCCGGCTCGGGCGAGGGCAAGAAGTCCTCGAAGCTGCTCGACCAGTTCGGCCGCAACCTCACCCGGCTGGCCTCCGAGGGCAAGCTCGACCCGGTCGTCGGCCGGGAGACCGAGATCGAGCGGATCATGCAGATCCTCTCGCGGCGCACCAAGAACAACCCGGTCCTGATCGGCGAGCCCGGCGTGGGCAAGACCGCCGTGGTCGAGGGCCTGGCCCAGCGCATCACCAACGCCGATGTTCCGGAGATCCTCGCCGACAAGCAGATCTACACGCTCGACCTGGCCGCCCTGGTCGCCGGCTCCAAGTACCGCGGCGAGTTCGAGGAGCGCCTCAAGAAGGTGATGAAGGAGATCACCCAGCGCGGGGACATCATCCTGTTCATCGACGAGATCCACAACCTGGTCGGCGCCGGCGCCGCCGAGGGCGCGATCGACGCCGCATCGATCCTCAAGCCGGCCCTGGCGCGCGGCGAGCTGCAGACGATCGGCGCCACGACCCTCGACGAGTACCGCAAGTACCTGGAGCGCGACAGCGCCCTGGAGCGCCGCTTCCAGCAGATCCGGGTCGACCAGCCCTCGATCGAGGAGTCGGTCCAGATCCTCGAGGGGCTGCGCGACCGCTACGAGGAGCACCACCGCGTCGAGATCACCGACGAGGCGCTTGCGGCCGCCTGCGAGCTCGCCGACCGGTACATCTCCGACCGCCAGCTGCCCGACAAGGCGATCGACCTCGTCGACGAGGCCGCCTCGCGCATGCGGATCAAGAACATGACCGCCCCGCCCGTCTACCGGGAGCTCGAGGACGAGATCGAGCAGACGCGCCGCGACAAGGAAGAGGCGATCGAGAACCAGGAGTTCGAGAAGGCCGCCAGCCTCCGCGACGAGGAGCGCAAGCTGACCCAGCGCAAGCGTGAGCTCGAGGACGAGTGGCGCAGCGGCGAGAGCGACGGTCCGCGCCCGAGCATCGGCGAGGAGGAGATCGCCGACATCGTCTCGATGTGGACCGGCATCCCGGTCTTCAAGCTCACCGAGGCCGAGACGGCCAAGCTGATGCGCATGGAGGAGGAGCTCCACAAGCGCGTCATCGGCCAGGAGGCCGCCGTCGAGGTCATCTCGAAGGCGATCCGCCGCTCGCGTGCCGGCCTCAAGGACCCCAAGCGCCCGACCGGCTCGTTCATCTTCCTCGGGCCCTCAGGCGTCGGCAAGACCGAGCTCGCCCGCACCCTCGCCGACTTCCTGTTCGGCGACGAGGACGCGATGACGCGGATCGACATGTCCGAGTACATGGAGAAGCACGCCGTCTCCCGCCTGGTCGGCTCGCCTCCCGGCTACATCGGCTACGACGAGGGCGGCCAGCTCACCGAGGCCGTGCGGCGCAAGCCGTACTGCGTGCTGCTGCTCGACGAGATCGAGAAGGCCCACCCGGACGTCTTCAACATCCTGCTGCAGATCCTCGAGGACGGTCGCCTGACCGACTCGCAGGGCCGCACCGTCGACTTCCGTCACGCGATCGTGATCATGACGTCGAACATCGGCGCGCA
>CAIKSH010000226.1 GCA_903830015.1 uncultured Solirubrobacterales bacterium
CAGTACCTGCGGGTGATCCACCTCGAGCTCAACCGGATCATGAGCCACCTGGTCTGGCTTGGCACCTCGGCCCTGGACCTCGGGGCGATCTCGGTCTGGTGGTACTGCTTCCGCGAGCGCGAGCAGCTGCTGGACCTCTTCGAGATGTCCTCCGGCCAGCGGATGCACACCCGCTACGTGCAGATCGGCGGAGTTGCCGAGGACGTCCCCGTGGGCTGGGAGGAGAAGGTCCGCGAGTTCCTGGCGATCATGCCCGAGCGCGCCGATGTCTACGGCGACCTGCTCAACAAGAACGAGATCTTCCTGCAGCGCATGCGCGGCGTCTGCCCGATGGGTGCCGAGGAGCTGCGCCAGCTCGGGGTCACCGGGCCTCTGCTTAGGGCCTCCGGGGACCCGTGGGACCTGCGCAAGGCGATGCCCTACAGCTCGTACGAGGACTTCGAGTTCAAGATCCCGATCGGCACCCAGGGCGACAACTACGACCGCTACGCGGTTCGCCTGGCCGAGATAAAGGAGTCGGTGAAGATCGTCCAGCAGGCGCTCGACGGGCTCCCCGAGGGGCCGTACATCACCGAGGACCGCAAGGTCGCCCTTCCGCCCCGCCACGAGCTGGCGACCTCGATGGAGGCCCTGATCCACCACTTCAAGCTCGTAACCGAAGGCATGCGGGTGCCCGAGGGCGAGGTCTACAACGCGATCGAGGGTCCGCGCGGCGAGTACGGAGTCTTCATCCGTTCCGACGGCTCCAGCAAGCCGGCCCGGGTCCACATGCGCGACCCGAGCTTCATCAACCTCCAGGCCACGCCGGCCCTGGTCGAGGGCCACCTGCTCGCCGACATGATCGCCACGCTCGCCGTGATGGACCCGGTAATCGGAGGGGTGGACCGCTGATGTCAGATCCCGATCTCGACCTGCTCCCCGAGTTCCACACGAGCGTCCAGCGCTTCGACAAGGGCTCCCGCATCCCCGGCTGGGACCGCGCCGCCGACCTCGACAAGGACCCGGCCGAGGTCCCCGATCCGGCCGACACCGAGGTTCCGGCCGAGCTGCGCGCGGTGATCGAGGCCGAGATGGCCCGCTTCCCCGACATCCACTCCGCCGCCATCCCCGCCCTCTTTGCCGTGCAGCGTCGCGACGGCTGGTGCACCCCCGAGGGCATCCGCCAGGCCGCCTGCGTGATGGGGGTGACGCCGGCCTACCTGACCTCGGTGGCCACCTTCTACGACATGCTCAACACCGAGCCCTGCGGCCCGAGGCAGGTGTACGTCTGCACCAACATCTCCTGCTCGCTCTGCGGTGCCGACGAGCTCCTTGGGCTTCTCCAGGAGGAGCTGCAGGGCAACGAAGAGGTCAACCTGCGCGGCTTCGAGTGCCTCGGCGCCTGCGACATCGCGCCGATGGTCTCGGTGGACGGCGTTTACGTCGGGCCGGTCCCGTTCGACGAGGTCCCCGAGCTGGCCCGCCAGATCGTGGCCGGCGAGGACCCGCTTCCCGGCCGCCAGCTCGTCAAGCGCCCCAGCGCCGACCCGAAGGTCTCCGGTTCTCAAGCCACCAACCCCGAAGGGAGCGACGCATGACCGACCTTCTTCTCTTCAAGGGCATCGACGAGCCCGGACTCAACACGATCGACGTCTACAAGCGCACCGGCGGCTACGAGAGTCTCAAGAAGGCCTTCGCGATGCCCCACGCCGAGCTGATCGAGCAGCTGACCGACTCCGGGCTGCGCGGCCGCGGCGGCGCCGGCTTCTCGATGGGCAAGAAGGCCTCCTTCATCCCCCAGGGGGACATGCAGAAGTACGTGGTCTGCAACGCCGACGAGTCCGAGCCCGGGACCTTCAAGGACCGCGAGCTGATCCAGAAGAACCCCCACCAGCTGATCGAGGGCGTGATCATCGCCTCCTACGCCGTCGGCGCGACGATCAGCTTCATCTACATCCGCGGCGAGTACGACCAGCAGGCCGACATCCTCGACGTCGCCCTGGCCGAGGCGCGCGAGAAGGGTTACCTGGGCGAGGACATCCTGGGCTCGGGCTTCAGCCTCGACCTCCAGCTCTACCGCGGCGCCGGCGCCTACATCTGCGGCGAGGAGACCGGCCTGCTCGACTCGCTGGAGGGCAAGCGGGGCAACCCGCGGCTCAAGCCGCCGTTCCCCGCCGTCGAAGGGCTCTACGGCGGCCCGACCCTGATCAACAACGTCGAGACGCTCTCCACAGTGCCCCACATCATCGAGATGGGGGCCAGGGAGTACGCGGCGATCGGGGTCCAGGACTCGACCGGCACCAAGCTCGTCTCGGTAAGCGGGAACGTCAAGCGGCCCGGCAACTACGAGATCGAGCTGGGGATTTCCTCGCGCGAGATCATCTTCGACCTCGCCGGCGGTCCGCCCGACGGGCGGGAGGTCAAGTGCTGGTTTCCCGGCGGGTCGAGCTCGCCGGTGCTCACCGCCGACGACCTCGACATCAGCTACGACTTCGACTCCCTGGCCGACGCCGGCTCGATGCTCGGTTCCGGCGCGATCATCGTCGTCGACGACTCCAACTCGGTAGTCGACGTCGCCTGGAAGCTGGCCCACTTCTACAGCCACGAGTCCTGCGGCAAGTGCACGCCCTGCCGCGAGGGAACGAAGTGGACGCTGACCATGGTCGGCCGGATCAAGGACGGCACCGCCACTCCGATGGACCTCGACATCATGGCCTCGGTCCAGGATCAGATCATCGGCCACTGCCTCTGTGTGCTCGGTGATGCCATGGCGATGCCGGTCGGCTCGCTGATCGCCAAGTTCCGCGACGAGTTCGAGGCCGAGATCGAGGCGGCCCGCGAGCGGCGTGAGCGTGCGCTGACGGGGGGAGTGCTGGCCTGATGCCGCGCCCCGAAGTGAACATGGTGAAGTTCACCATCGACGGCCGCGAGGTCGAGGCGCCGGAGGGCATGATGCTTGCCGACGCTGCCCTGGAGTACGGCGAGACCGAGATCCCCGTCTTCTGTTACGACAAGAAGATCGGGCCGCCGGTCGGCGCCTGCCGGATGTGCCTGGTGGAGATCGAGGGCATGGGCGGCAAGCTCCAGGCCGGCTGCAGCGTGCCGGTCCGCGAGGGGCTCGAGGTGAAGCTCGACACCCCGGAGGTCAAGGCGGCCCAGGAGTCGGTGCTCGAGTTCATCCTCATCAACCACCCGCTCGACTGCCCGGTCTGCGACAAGGGCGGCGA
>CAIKSH010000227.1 GCA_903830015.1 uncultured Solirubrobacterales bacterium
CCGGCGTCCCGGCCGGCCCTCGGAGAACCCTCCAAAGGGCGGAAATTGCGCCTTTCCGGCGGTTTGTGCGTTTCGTCGCTTGACATCCGTCCGCGACCGTACGTACGCTCGCGCGGCCTCGACGAGGCATGACGGATACCCGATTGAGGAGGGGTACACAGGTGAGCACCGCAGAGCAGGCCGGAACGGCGAACGCCGACGAGAAGCGCCTAGCAGAGCTTGGCTACAAGCAGGAGCTCAAGCGCAGCTGGAGCGGCTTCCAGAACTTCGCCATCTCGTTCACGATCATCTCGATCCTCGCCGGGTGCTTCACCACCTATGGCCAGGCGTGGAACAACGGTGGCCCGGTGGCCATCTCCTGGGGCTGGCCGATCATCTGCCTGCTTATCCTCACCGTCGCCTTCTCGATGGCCGAGCTGGCCTCCTCGTTCCCCACCGCCGGAGCCATCTACTGGTGGTCGGCCCGCCTGGGCGGCCGCACCTGGGGCTGGTACACGGGCTGGTTCAACCTGATCGGCCTGATCGGAGTGGTCGCCTCGGTCGACTACGCCTGCGCCACCTTCCTTAACGCGGTCTTAGGCCTCTACGGGGTGAACATATTCGGCCTGAACTTTGCCGACGACGCCTCGATCCTCTCGGAGACGTTCATCCTCTTCGTGATCATCCTGCTGATTCACATCCTGGTGAACATCTTCAGCTCGCCGCTCGTGGGTCGCCTCAATTCGGTCTCGGTCTGGTGGCACGTCCTCGGCGTGGCCGCGATCGTGATCGTCCTGATCGTGATCCCCTCCAAGCACGCCAGCCTGGACTTCGTCTTCACCGAACGGATAAACAACTCCGGCTTCGGCGAGGGCATGTACTGGTTCTACGTCCTGCCACTGGGCTTCCTGCTGACCATGTACACGGTCACCGGCTACGACGCCTCAGCCCACGTCTCGGAGGAGACCGAGAACGCCTCCGAAGCCGCGGCCAAGGGCGTCTGGCGATCGGTCTTCTACAGCGGCCTCATCGGCTGGATCGTCCTGCTGGCGATCACCTTCGCCGCCGCCGACGCCACCGCGGTCAACGACGGCGGTGGCACCTCGATCGCCGTCTTCGAGGCGGCGATGAGCTCGGCCTGGGTGAAGTTCATCCTGATCATCTCGGTGGTGGGCCAGCTGTTCTGCGGCATGTCCTGCCTGACGAGCGCCTCGCGGATGACCTACGCCTTCTCGCGTGACGGGGCCATCCCGGGCCACAGGATCTGGACGAAGCTCAACCACCACCGCGTGCCCTACATGTCGGTGATCTTCATGGGCGTCGTGGCCTTCATCGTCACTCTGCCGGCCCTCAAGGGCAACGCCGACGGGTTCCCGGTCGCCTTCTTCGCCATCGTGTCGATCGCGGTCATCGGGCTCTACATCGCCTACGTGATTCCGGTCTTCCTGCGCTGGCGCCAGGGCGCGAGCTACGAGCGGGGGCCCTGGAACCTGGGCAACAACTACAAGTGGCTCAACCCGATCGCGGTGATCTGGGTGGCCCTCTGCGTGATCATCTTCTCGCTGCCGTTTACGCCGGCCGCCGTGCCGTGGGCCAGCGACTTCAACTGGTCCTCGTTCAACTACGCGCCGGCGATGGTGATCGCGGTGATCCTCTTCGCCACGATCCTCTGGTTCGCGGGCGGTCGCAAGACCTTCCACAGCCCGGCGGAGGACATGCAGGCCGAGGCCCACGAGCTCGAGAGCGAGCTCGGGGCGCCGCCGAAGTTCCCGGAAGCTCCCTGAGCGCCCGGATAGCACAGGCGACCGAAGGGCCGGCCGTCGCGCCGGCCCTTCTTCTTTGCCCCCACCGGCCGGCCGCGGTCTGAAAGACTCCCGCGCGTGAGCGAGACCCTCGAGGTGATCGAGCCGGCCACCGAGGCCGTCCTGGCGAGCTTCGAGCGCGCCGGCGCCGAAGAGGTCGACGAGGCCGTGGCCCGGGCGACCGAGGCGCTGCCGGCCTGGCGCGCGATGACCGCCGGCAACCGCGCGGCCCTGATGCGCAGCCTGGTGCAGGTGATGGAGGACCACCACGAGGAGCTAGCCCAGCTCGAGGCCCGAAACGCCGGCAAGCCGATCGCCTCGGCGCGCGGCGAGATCGGCATGGGTATCGAGACCTTCCGCTACTTCTCCGGCGCGCCCGAGCAGCCGATCGGCGAGACGATCCCCGCCGACGGCGGCCTGGCGCTCACCGTACGCGAGCCGATCGGCGTGGTTGGGCTGATCACCCCCTGGAACTTTCCGCTGACCATCGCCTGCTGGAAGATGGCCCCGGCCCTGGCCGCCGGGAACACCGTCGTCCTCAAGCCGGCCGAGCTCACGCCCTGCACCTCGGTCCGCTTCGCCGAGCTGGCCCTCGAGGCCGGCTTCCCCGAGGGCGTGGTGAACGTCGTCGTGGGGCCGGGATCGACGGTCGGTCGGCGCCTGGTCGAGCACCCGGGTGTCGGGAAGATCGCCTTCACCGGCTCGACCGAGGTCGGTGCCGAGATCGCCGCCGGCGCCGCGGCCACGATAAAGCGGGTAACGCTGGAGCTCGGCGGCAAGTCGGCCAACATCGTCTTCGCCGACGCCGACGTCGGCCTGGCGGCGCGCTCGGCTCCGGGCGGGGTCTTCGACAACGCCGGCCAGGACTGCTGCGCCCGCTCGCGGATCCTCGTCGAGCGGCCGGTGCTGGACGAGTTCCTCTCCGGCCTCGAGGCGGCCGTCGCGCAGATCACCGTCGGCGACCCGCTCGACGAGTCCACCACGATGGGGCCGCTGATCTCGGCCGCCCACCGCGAGCAGGTGGCCTCGTTCCTCGATGACGGCGAGACCGTCGCCTTCTCCGGCACGGCGCCCGACGGGCCGGGCTTCTGGCTGGCGCCTACCGTCCTGTGCCCGGTCGACCCGGGCTCCCGCGCCGCCACCGAGGAGATCTTCGGGCCGATCGCCTCGGTAATTCCCTTCGACGGCGAGGAAGAGGCGATCCGGCTGGCCAACGACACGATCTACGGCCTCTCGGGCTCGGTATGGACCCGTGACGGGGCCCGCGGCCTGCGCGTGGCCCGGGCGATGGAGTCCGGCAACCTCTCGGTCAACTCCAACAGCTCGGTGCGCGTCACCACGCCCTTCGGCGGCTTCAAGCGCTCCGGGTACGGCCGCGAGCTCGGGCCCCACGCCCTTGACGCCTACACCGAGGTAAAGACGATCTACGTGCGAACCGAGGAGGAGTGACGATGGCCGGCAGGCTCGAAGGAAAGGTGTGCGTGGTGACCGGCGCCAGCGGGGGTATCGGCTCGGTCGCCATCGCCGCGATGCAGGCCGAAGGGGCGAAGGTGGCCGGGGTAGACCTGCTCGAAGGGGCGCCCGGCGACCTTTCGATCCAGGCCGACGTGACCAGCGAGGAGGAGGTCGAGGGGATCTACCGGCAGGTAAGCGACGAGTTCGGCCACATCGACGTCCTGTTCAACAACGCCGGCATCAACCCCGACTGGGACGGCTCGGTCATCGAGACGACGCTCGAGTCCTGGCAGAAGGTCCAGGACGTCAACCTCAAGTCGGTCTTCCTCTGCTGCAAGCACGGGATTCCCTACCTGCTCGACAACGAGGGCCCGATCCGGGGCTCGGTCATCAACACCGCCTCGTTCGTCGCCTCGATGGGCGCGGCGACCTCCCAGATCTCCTACACCGCCTCCAAGGGCGGGGTGCTCTCGATGAGCCGGGAGATGGGGGTGCAGTTCGCCCGCCGGGGCCTGCGCGTCAACGCCCTCTCCCCCGGGCCGGTCGACACGCC
>CAIKSH010000228.1 GCA_903830015.1 uncultured Solirubrobacterales bacterium
CGGCCTGCTCTTCGCCCCCGACCCGGGGGCCCGCGAGCAGTCAACGATCGGCGGAAACATCGCCACCAACGCCGGCGGCCCCCACGCCTTCAAGTACGGGGTCACCTCCCGCTGGGTCACCGGGCTGGAGGTGGCGGTTGCTCCCGGCGAGCTGATGACCGTCGGCGGCCCGTTGAGCAAGGACGTCGCCGGCTACGACCTCGTCCGCCTGTTATGCGGCTCGGAGGGCACGCTGGGCATCGTCACCGCCGCGTGGCTGCGGCTGATCCCCGCGCCTGAGGCGGCGATCACCATGGCCGCCTTCTACCCCGGCTTCGAAGAGGGTTGCGCCGCCATCGCCGCGGTGATGGAGGCCGGGGCGCAGCCGGCGACGCTGGAGTACCTGGATGCCGGCGCGGTCGCCGCGGCCGTCGGTTCCTTCCCCGGGGGCGCCCCGCAGGGCGCGGGCTTCATGGTCCTCAGCGAGGCCGACGGCACGCCCGCCGAGGCCGGCGCCACCGCGGACGACGTCGAGGAGATCCTCGGCACCGGGGCCCTCGCGGTCGAGCGGTTCGGCGACCGCGCCCAGGAGGCCGAACTGGCCCGCTGGCGCGACGGCGTGGCGATCGCCGTAACCGCGCAGCGCGGCGGCAAGGTCTCCGACGACATCGCCGTCCCGGTCGAGCGCCTGGCCGAGGCGATCGCCGGGACCCTGGCCATCGGCGAGCGCCACGGCCTGGAGGCCTGCAGCTGGGGCCACGCCGGCGACGGCAACCTCCACTCCACCTTCATGCTCGACCGAACCGACACCGCCGCCCTTGCTCGCGCCCGCGAAGCCGCCGGTGAGCTCTGTGAGATGGCCGACCGGCTCGGCGGGACGATCAGCGGCGAGCACGGCATCGGCACCGCCAAGGCTGCCCACCTGGGCGCCGGCTGGGATCCGGCGCGGGTTCGGCTCCATCGCCAGCTCAAGGAGGCCTTCGACCCGAAGGGGCTCCTGAACCCGGGCAAGAAGGTCACCGGCGGGGCGCCGTGAGCGGAATCGAGGAGTGGTTCGAGCGCGAGCGACGGCGCGGCGCCGAGCGCGAGCGCCAGTGCCGCGAGAAGCGCGCCTTCACCAGCGAAGCCGAGGCGCGGGCGGTGGCCGCCGCCGACCGGGCCCAGTTCGGCGACCGCTTCCACCCTTACCGCTGCGAGCTCTGCGGCGACTGGCACCTCACGCGCCAGGATCCCGGCCGCCAATAGGATCGCCCGGTGCAGGAGATCGAACTCCACGGCGAGGTCCAGGCCGGCCGGCCGCTCCTGGTGGTCGCGCTCCACGAGGAGGGGGTGCACCTTCGCCGCCACGGCCTGCCGCTGCTGGTCTGCGGACCGGGAAAGGTGAACGCGGCGCTGGCCGTCTCGCGGATGCTCGCCGGCACGCGGCCCTCCGAGGTGATCAACCTCGGCACGGCGGGATCGCTGCGCGACGGCCTGCGGGGCACCCACCAGGTCGGGAGGGTGAGCCAGCACGACTTCGACGAGAAGGCGATCTTCGAGCTCACCGGGATCGAGTACGGCGAACCGCTCGGGCTCGGCGAGGGGCCGGTGCTCACCACCGGGGACACCTTCGTCGCCGACAGCGCCACCCGCGCCCGGCTGGCCGAGCAGGCCGACCTGGTCGACATGGAGGGCTACGCGATCGCCAGCGCCGCGGCGGCCTTCGGCGTGCCGGTGCGCCTGGTCAAGCACGTGAGCGATGACGGCGACGAGCAGGCGGCGCGCAGCTGGAGCGAGTCGGTCGAGGCCTGCGCCGTGCTGCTCAGCGACTGGCTCGCCGAGAACGTCGAGGCCTAGGCGGCCGAAAGCCTGCCGTCCCTGCCCGTGCCCGGCACTAGAGTCTGCGCCCCATGGGCGGTCCGGGCAACGACGAGCCGCAGCGCTCTGCCGACGAGCTGCGCGCGCAGATCCTCGAGCTGACCGCGCGCTACGCGCAGGAGGCCTTCGCGCCGGAGCCGTTCGTTCCCGGCGAGAGCCCCGTGCCGGTCGCCGGGCGGGTCTTCGACGGCGCCGACGTGCAGTCCCTGGTCGACTCCTCGCTTGATTTCTGGCTGACCACCGGCCGCTTTGCC
>CAIKSH010000229.1 GCA_903830015.1 uncultured Solirubrobacterales bacterium
AGCAGAGGCTGCACACCGGCTCTCACCTTGCCCAAGCCTGGCCAGGTCACTGGGTGGCAGTTCGGCTGCCAAGAACTGGGCTGGTGCACCCGCTGCCAGCAGCTCCCGTACCGCTTCGCCGAAGAGGGTCGTGTGGAGGTCTACGTCGGCTTCGGTGGTCGCCGGTGCCATCAGGGCCATGTTATGGAAGGGGGTGATGATCAGCCCGCGGTTCAGGGCATAGAGGTGCAGGTAGCGCTCGAGGTCGTCGTCGTGGGAGTGGTAGGCCTCGGTGCCGTTGCGGGCCGGCCCGGGCAGGAACTGGTACTCGGCCCGGCAGCCCAGCTGGGAGACGTTCCAGGGCATCCCGGTCGCGTCGATCACCGCGTTTACGCCGTCGCTGAAGCGGGTGGCCAGCGGGATCGTGTGGGCGAAGGCGGTCTCGTCGAGCGTGGTGGTGAGGGTGGCACGCATCGCCGCGGCCGAGAGCGGGTTGCCGGCCAGCGTCCCGCCGACGCCGCCGGTGTCCTCGTAGTCGCCGTGGGGGTCCTCCAGCACGCGCCCGGTCAGCTCGGCGGAGAGGCCGAGAGCGCCGCAGGGCACGCCGCCGCCGATCGCCTTGCCGATGGTGAAGAGGTCGGGCTCAAGGCCCCAGGCGGCGGTGCAGCCGCCGGGCCCCTCCGAAAAGGTGTGGGTCTCGTCGATCAGCAGCAGCGTCGAGTGGCGGCGGGTGATCTCCCGCAGGGCATCCAGGTAGCCGGGCTCGGGCAGGATGATCCCCATGTTGGTCATCGCCGGCTCGGCGAGCACCAGAGCCACCTCTCCGCCGCAGAGCGCCGCCTCGAGGGCGTCGACGTCGTTGAACTCCACCGCGACCGTGGTCTGCGACGGATCGACCGGGGCGCCGACGTTCCCGGCCCGCGGAACGGTCCGCCCGTCCTCGCCGACGGCGAGCGTCTCGTCGACCGAGCCGTGGTAGCAGTAGCTGTAGACCAGCACCTTCGGGCGGCCGGTCAGCTGGCGGGCCAGGCGCACGGCGGTCCGGTTGGCGTCGGTGGCGCTGAGCGTGAAGATCCAGTGGTCCATGCCGAAGCGGCGGCTCAGCTCCTCGGCGACGACGACCGAATCCTCGGTGGGAAGCATCGTGGTGAGGCCGTTGCCGGCCTGCTCGGCCAGAGCGGCAGCGGTCTGGGCCGGCGAGTGGCCGGCCATCGAGCCGGTGTCCCCGAGCGCCAGGTCGACGTACTCGTGGCCGTCGACATCGGTCACCCGCGAGCCGGTGGCCGACTGCGCGAAGATCGGAAATCCTCCGGCCCAGCGCATCATCCAGGGCATCGGGACGCCGCCGAGCATCGACCGGCCGGCGCGCTCGTAGAGCTCCCGTGAGCGCGGGTGGGTCTCGGCGAAGCGCTCGACCTCGGCGGCCAAAAGCTGGCCGAGGCGCTCGCGGTCGAAGGCGCCGTTACCGCCCACCGGGAGCTCCCGCCTCGAGCGTCGCGTCGAAGTCGGTGCCGGCTACCGGCCCGACGCACGGAAGGGTGGCGCCGGCCTCCCGGTAGCGCTCGAGGCCGGCGCGGACCTCGGCGGTGTCGCCGATCGCGCAGAGAAGCTCCAGAAACCCGTCGGAGATCGCACTCGCCATCTTCTCCGGGTCGCCCCCGGCGGCGTCGAAGCCGGCGATGTCGTGGCCGAAGCCGGAACGCTCGAGCATCGCCCGGTAGAAGGGAAGGCCGAAGTAGGGGATGAGGTCCCG
>CAIKSH010000230.1 GCA_903830015.1 uncultured Solirubrobacterales bacterium
CCAGCAGGGCCAGCGCCGCGCCGCCGTCCATCGTCACCTTTCGGCCCAGGAGGTCCATCCCCTGGATTCCGTGGGTGCCCTCGTGGATGGCGTTAAGACGGTTGTCGCGGTAGTGCTGCTCGACGTCGTACTCGCGGGCGTAGCCGTAACCGCCGTGAACCTGGATGGCCAGGGAGTTGCCCTCCACGCACCACTGGGACGGCCAGCTCTTGGCGACCGGGGTGAGGATCTCCAGCAGCGCCCCGGCCTGCTCGCGAGCCTTCTCGTCGGGGGCCGACTCCTGCTCGTCTACCAGGCGCGAGCAATAGAGGCCGAGCGCAAGTCCGCCCTCGGCATAGGCCTTCTGGGCCAGCAGCATCCGGCGCACGTCGGCGTGCTCGATGATCGGCACCTGCGGGCCGCTGCGGTCACCGGTGATCGCCCGGCCCTGCGGCCGCTCGGAGGCATACTGGACCGACTTGAGGTAGGCGGTGTAGCCGAGGGTTGAGGCGGCAAGCCCGACGCCGATCCGCGCCTCGTTCATCATGTGGAACATGTAGACGAGGCCGCGGTGCTCCTCGCCGACGAGGTAGCCGACCGCGCCGGCCTGGCCGCCGGGTGTGAACTCGCCCTCCCCGAATCCCAGGACGGTATTGACCGTTCCGCGCGAGCCCATCTTGTGGTTGACGCCGGCCAGGACGACGTCGTTGCGCTCGTTCGGGTTTCCGTCATCGTCGAGGAGGAAGCGCGGGACGATGAAGAGGCTGATCCCCTTCACTCCGGGAGGGCCGCCGGGAACCTTGGCCAGGACGAGGTGAACGATGTTCTCGCCCATCTCGTGGTCGCCGCCGCTGATCCACATCTTGGTGCCGAAGATGCGGTAGGTGCCGTCGTCCTGGGGCTCGGCGCGGGTGGTGATGTCGGCCAGCGAGCTGCCGGCCTGGGTCTCGGAGAGGCACATCGTGCCGAAGTAGCGGCCCTCGACGATCGGCTTGACCCAGGTCTCCTTCTGCTCGTCGGAGCCCCAGGCGAGCAGGAGGTTGGCGGCCGCCGCGGCCAGCAGCGAGTAGCCGGCGGTGGGAACGTTGGCGGCGTAGAGCCAGGAGAAGGCGGCGGTGGTGATCACCGCGGGCAGCTGCATGCCGCCGACCTCCTCGCTCATTCCGGCCCCGATCAGTCCGGTCTCCCCCAGCGTCTTGAGCGCCGGCTCGACCTCGGGCGGCAGCACGACCTTGCCGTCCTCGCCGATGTAGGGCTCCTGCGCGTCGGCCGTGCGGTAATGGGGAGCGAACTGCTCGGTCGCGACCTGCTCGGCCAGGCCGAGGACGTCGTCGTAGAGCTCGCGCGACTGGCCCTCGAAGCGCTCGCGCCCGGCGAGCTCGTCGGCGCCCAGCCAGTCGTAGAGAAGGAACTGGACGTCCCTGCGGGAGAGGAGGGTGCCGGTGGACTGCGCAGTGGTCATGCGCACAGCATGCCACGACGCGCCCGGGGGGATTCGAAGGCTGCCGTTACGAACCCGACCTGACCACCAGTACAGGGCGATCGGTCTCGTTGAGCAGCTTGTGGGGGGTGGCGCCCAGCAGGGCACCCCTAAGCGGCGCCTCCCCAGCGCCTCCCACGATGATCATCCGCGCGTCCCGCTCGTCGGCAACCTGGGCAAGCCCGTTGGCGGGCCGGGCGTCAATCAGCACGAGCTCGTGCTCGACTTCCGCCGCCGAGAGCCTGTCGTGTGCCGCCACCTCCAGCCCCGCGCCCATCTCCTTGAGCTTCTCTCGTAGGTCGGCAACCTCCCCGCCGGCCCGGGCCGGCGGCTCGTATGCAAAGACCAGCACCAAGCGGCAGCCAAGGTCGGCGGCGAGCCTCATCCCCTCTTCCAGGGCGGCTTCCCCGCCTCCCCTTCCGTCATAGCCCACCACGATCGTCCCGCTCATCGGACCCTCACCCCCGGCAATTAGTTTCCCCACCCAATCTTGTCACGAGGCCACCGGCGCCTTCTCAAGCGCCTCTTCGGAGACTGTCTGGGGCCTCTGGGAGAAGAACTGGCGGTTCCCAAAGAACCTCCACAGGAACATCGCCACAACCCCGGCCAGCATGAAGCCAACTCCCATCACCAAAGCGGGCGTCACGCCGAGCCAGACCTCTCCCGAGGACGACGTGTCGGGGTTGGCGAGGTCGAGCACCGAGCGAACCAGCACAAAGCCGAGCATGAAGGCCCCAACCAGCGGGGCCATGCCGATGAAGACGGCCGACTTGAGGTTCCGTGCACCTGCGAGCAGGGTGACCAGA
This sequence comes from uncultured Solirubrobacterales bacterium, assembly GCA_903830015.1. GTDB lineage: Bacteria > Actinomycetota > Thermoleophilia > Solirubrobacterales > Solirubrobacteraceae > F1-60-MAGs163. The sequence goes on from CAIKSH010000230.1 coordinate 2,266, forward strand.
AGCAGAACCAGCAGGCCAACGCCGAGCCACACCAGGAGGTTGAACGCGGACCCAAGGTCGTAGTAGTCGCCGATCCCGCCCACCGCAAGCGCCAGGCCTGAAGAAGCGACGAGCGCAACCGCGGCAGGAACCCAGACCCCGGGCCTGAGGACCTCGTTCCGGTAGAAGGCGAAACACGCGATGCCGTTTATCCCGTAGTAGAAGGCGATCAGGAGGCTCAGCGCCTGAAGGGAGTCGAACAGTGAGCCCTGGGCAAACAGGTTGAGGGGCACGTACCAGGCGATCGCAAGTGCGGCGATGACAACGGTGGAGAAGACCGGGGTGAAGAAACGAGGACTAACCTCACCGAACTTCCGTGGGAAGGCATTGTTGAAAGCCATCGAGAGGGTGGTCCGGGCCCCGGGGAGGATCGTGGTCTGAGTGGAGGCCAGGGCCGACGTCAAGATGGAGATCACGACGAGCTTGTCGAGTGGCGAGCCGAGGATCGGGGTCGAGAGGTCGTCGAAGATGCCCGACTCGATCCCCTGCTCGTTGGCCGACGCGAAGGCGTCGACTCCCGCGTAGGCGACCAGGGCCGTCCCGACCAGCACGTAGGTGATAACCAGGAGAACCGTGGACGTGATGCCCGCGCGGCCGGACGCGTTTGCGTCTTCGTTCTCCTCGTTCAGGCTGAGCGAGCTCTCCCAGCCCCAGTAGATGAAGACCCCAACCAGGAGGCCGGCGGTCAGGGCCGTCGTCGATGGGATCTCCCACGGCAGGAACCAGGAGAGGTCGATCGGCGGGTTGGTCATGGCGACCTTCTCGGCACCGACCTCCACCGGAATCGCGGACACGTCCCCGGTGACTGCCTTTACGAGGCCGACCACAGCCAGAAGGAGCAGGCCGCCGACCTGAAACGCCGAAAGGACGGTCTGGAAGTTGGCCGAGATCTCGGTCCCGACTACGCACAGGACAGAGGAGAGGACGATGAAGAGGACGGCAAGCGCAGTGACTGCGACCACCGACCCGTAGAGGCCGTCGAGCCCGAACAGGCTGTACGTGTACAGGGACGCGACGTCGGCCAGCGACCCGATCACCAGGACGCCGGTCATCGTGACCGCCCATCCGGCGATCCAGCCTGCCCACGGTCCGAGCGCGGTGGTGACCCACTTGAACGTCGTGCCACAGTCTGGATCGGCGCGGTTCATGTAATAGAAGCTCGCCGCGATCAGGAACATCGGCACGAACGAGACGATCAGCGAGGCCGGGGCGTTGAGCCCGACGGCAACGACGATCCCGGCGAGGACTGCGGCCAGCGAGTAGGCCGGGGCTGTCGAGTTGAGCCCGATAATCAGGGTCGAAAAGAACCCGAGGTCCTTCTTCAGCCCCTTGTCCTGCTCCTCGATGATTACGGCTGGCGCTACCGGTGTCGCCATCCCCGACTCCTCTCCCCCGTTCCCAGGAGCGGCAGCATAAGGCTGCGGGGGCTGGCGGACAACTACCCGAAAGATCGCGCGCCCCTGCGCCTGCGCCCCCAAGAGGAGCGACGCGCCCGAGAGGATTCGAACCTCTGACCTTCGGTTCCGTAGACCGACGCTCTATCCAGCTGAGCTACGGGCGCAGCGTGGCCAGTGTAACTGCGGGCCGTCAGCGACGGGCGGCGCGGCGGGAGGACTGCGAGAGCTTCACCAGGTTCATCCGGTAGACCGCCCGGCCGGCGGCCTGCGCGACGATGATCCGGGCGGGAACGCTTCCCCGCTGGTTGACGCGCCGCGCCATCGCCGCGCTGAGGCGGAAGCTCACCTCGCCACTCTCGTCGATGTCGAGCCTGATCGCGCGGACCGAATCCCCGAGCGGGGTGTCGAGCCTCAGGTAGGCGGCGCAGGCGTCGTCGTTGCCGTCGTCGGTGGCCGGCTGGCAGGTGACCGTGGTGGTGGCCGTGCGGCCGGAGACGTTCAGCGTCGAGGTCGCCGGGGCGATGATTCCCGGTACCGGGTCCGGATCGGGATCGGGGGCCGGATCGGGCGTCGGAGTCGGATCAGGCGTCGGCGTAGGCGTCGGGGTCGGCGTCGGGCTCGGAGAGGGCGTCGGCGCAGGCGTCGGCGTCGGCGTCGGAGTCGGCGCGGGCGTCGGGTCGGGAGCCGGCGGGGTCGGGTCGGCGACGAAGCTGCCGGCGAGCCGGGTGGTGCCCGAGGCACCGTTCCACCCGTCTACGGCGATCCGGTACGTGGCGCCGGCCGAGGCCTGGAAGCTCACCTGGCTCCAGAGGCCACCGCCCGCGTCATCGTTGGCGGCCTTGGCCGTGAGGCTGGGCAGGCTGTCGCCGGCGTAGACGGCGAGCAGGGTGTCGTAGGCGCTGCCCTGGGTCGAGAGCGTCACCGTGCCCGACTCGGTCGCGGTCCAGGAGTACCAGACCGACTTGGAGCCTCCGTAGGCGGAACCGACGTGGTACGGCTCACCGGCCTCGCGGGTGGCGCCGACCGTGGTGCCGGTCACCGCCGACAGCGAACTCAGGCTGACCGCCGAAGAGAAGTTGTCGTTGGCCGGCGGGGTCGGGGCAGGCGTCGGCGTGGGCGTGGGGGTCGGTGTGGGCGTCGGGGTCGGCGAAGGGTTGGGGATCGAGGCCGCGCCGGTGAACAGCAGCCGGTTCGGCGAGCCGGTGCCCGGGTCGCTCACCACGTTGGTGGTCGCCGCGTTGTTCAGCGCACCGGCGACCTGGCCGGGGTCAGCGGTCGCGTCACGGGAGAGAACGAGCGCGGCGGCGCCGGCAACGTGCGGCGAGGCCATCGAGGTGCCGGAGATCGTGTTGGTGGCCGTGCTCGAGGTGTGCCAGGCAGAGGTAATGCCCGAGCCGGGGGCAAAGATGTCGACGCAGCTTCCGATATTCGAGAACGAGGAGCGCACATCGCCCGAGGTCGTTGAGCCGACGGTGATCGCGCTCGGCGCCGAAGCCGGCGAGTAGTTGCAGGCGTCGGCGTTCGAGTTGCCGGCGGCCACCACCATGCTCACGCCGTCGGCGGTGGCGTTGGCCACCGCGGTGTTGATCGAGGCCGAGTAGCCGCCGCCGAGGCTCATGTTGGCCACGGCCGGCTCGCCGGACGCATGGTTCGCCGTTACCCAGTCGATGCCGGCGATGACGCCGGAGTAGCTGCCCGAACCCGAGCAGTTCAGGACGCGGACCGGCACGAGGCTTACCTCGGGCGCGACGCCGTAGGCCGTGCCCCCGACGGTCCCGGCTACGTGGGTTCCGTGGCCGTTGCAGTCGCTGGTGCCGTTGCCGTCGCCCACCGCGTCGTACCCGGCAAGCATCCGACCGGTGAACTGCGTGTGGCTGGAGAGGATGCCGGTGTCGATGATGTAGGCCTTGACCCCGAAGCCGTTCTGGTCGGTGGTGATGCGGTTGTTGAGCGGGAGGGCCCGCTGGTCGATCCGGTCCAGGCCCCAGGTGGCCGGGCTCTGGTCACGCGGCCCGGCGGCGAGCGCCCGGACGGGGCCGTCGCGCTCGACCAGCAGGACGTCGGAGTCGTTTCGCAGGCGGCTGACATCGGCGCTGTCCAGCGGGACGACGATTCCCTTGACCGCGCTGCGGAAGACGTCCTGGACGTCGTTGCCGCGGGCCTCCTCGCTGCGCGCCTCGGCGGTCACGTTGGCGCCCGCCTTGTAAAGAACGATGTAGTCGGCCTCGGCGGCGGCCTGTGAGGGCGCGGCGGCGGCAAGCGCGGCACCTGCGGCGGCGGCGAGCAGCCCGGCAGAAATGGCAATTCGCCTGAATACGGGGCTCTGGCTGCGGGTTTCCACGGGATTCACGTAGGTAGTCAGCATAGGTATCTACACGGGTGACCGCTCAGGGTTTCGGTTGTGACGCGCCGGATTCGGCGTGCCGGCCGCCCGGGTTACACTGCGCCCCTCCCCGGAGAGGTGGCCGAGCGGCTGAAGGCACTCGCCTGCTAAGCGAGTAACGGGGGAAACCTCGTTCGCGGGTTCGAATCCCGCCCTCTCCGCTTCGTCCCGCCCCGCCGCCGCGCGGCGTCCCTCCGGCCGCCTAGGATCAAGGCCATGGAAGCGGCGATTCAGGGCACAGCCTCGGGAGTTCGCCGCGAGGACCGCTCGCTTACCCGGCTCAACGTTTTCGTCGGCCTGGTCCACCTGGCCCAGGCGATCGTCATCGTCGCCATCGCCGGGCCGGCGCGGCTGCCGGTGAACCTCAACTACATGACCGGCCCGCCCGGCGGCCCCGAGCCCCCGGGGATGACCGAGCTCTTCACCATGCGGATCGACCTCGCGGTCGGGCTCTTCCTTCTGCTGGCGGCGATCGACCACCTCGGCGTCTCGCTGCCGGGCGTTCGCGACTGGTACCTGCGCAACGTCCGTCGCGGCATCAACCCCGCCCGCTGGTGGGAATACTCGATCAGCGCCTCGATAATGGTCGTGCTGATCGCAATGCTTTCCGGCATCAGCGAGCTGACCGCGCTGGTCGCGATCTTCGGCGCCAACGCCGCGATGATCCTCTTCGGCCTCGTGATGGAGTACACGAACGTCGACCGCACGAGGGTCCAGTGGCGCCCCTTCGTCTACGGCTGCGTGATCGGCGCGGTGCCATGGATCGCGATCGCCCTGCAGCTGATCCTCTCCTCCACGGCCGCCGACAACACCGACGGCGTGCCCGTCTTCGTCTACGTGATCTTCGGGACGCTCTTCGTCCTCTTCAACCTCTTCGCCCTGAACATGTGGCTCCAGTACCGGGCAGTCGGACGGTGGGCCGACCCGATCTTCGCCGAGAAGGCCTACCTCTGGCTGAGCCTGCTCGCCAAGAGCGCGCTGGCCTGGCAGGTCTACTTCGGCGCCCTGGCCGGAAGCTGAGTTCACAGCCCCGGCGAGCCGCGCCCGTGTAGCCTCCGCTCGATGGAGGCCGGCGCCGAGATCATCGTCATTGAGGCCGAACCGGGACGCCCAGC
>CAIKSH010000231.1 GCA_903830015.1 uncultured Solirubrobacterales bacterium
GGCACCGTCGCGACCGGCCGCATCGAGCAGGGCATCGTCAACACCGGCGACGAGGTCGAGATCGTCGGCATCAAGGACACCACCACGACCACCGTCACCGGCGTGGAGATGTTCCGCAAGCTGCTCGACGAGGGCCAGGCCGGCGACAACGTCGGGCTCCTGCTCCGCGGCATCGACCGCGACGAGATCGAGCGTGGCCAGGTGCTCTGCAAGCCCGGCTCGATCACGCCGCACACCAAGTTCAAGGCCGAGGTGTACGTCCTCAAGAAGGAAGAGGGCGGTCGCCACACCCCGTTCTTCACGGGATACCGGCCCCAGTTCTACTTCCGCACGACCGACGTGACCGGCGTCGCGACCCTCCCCGAGGGAACCGAGATGGTCATGCCGGGCGACAACGTGACCATGGACGTCGAGCTGATCCAGCCGATCGCCATGGACAAGGGCCTGCGGTTCGCCATCCGCGAGGGTGGCCGCACCGTCGGCTCGGGGGTGGTCACCGAGATCATCGAGTAGTCCCGGAACGGGGCGGGAGCGGCAGTCGCCACTCCCGCCCTTTTTCGTTGAGTAACCGGATACGACCGACGTACGCAGGGGCGGAGCCCGGACCGGGGTGCCGCCCCCGCGCCACGTAAAGAGACGAAACAGGAAAGACACACAGCAAGACCGGAAAATGGCAGTAGCAACGCAAAACAAGATCCGAATCCGCCTCAAGGCGTACGACCACTCGGCAATCGAGACGGCCGCCAAGGAGATCGTGGAGACGGCAACGCAGACCGGCGCCACCGTGACCGGTCCCGTTCCCCTGCCTACCGAAAAGAACGTCTACTGCGTGATCCGCTCGCCATTCAAGGACAAGGACTCCCGCGAGCACTTCGAGATCCGGACCCACAAGCGGCTGATCGACATCCATCAGCCGACGCCGAAGACCGTCGACTCGCTCCAGCGGCTCGACCAGCTGCCGGCGGGCGTCGACATCGAGATCCGCCTCGCGGGCTGAAAGGCAGCCGTGGCCGCGATCCTCGCCCGAAAGCTCGGAATGACCCAGCTCTTCATGGATGACGGCAGCGTCGAGCGCGTGACCGTGCTCGAAGCCGGCCCCTGTCCGGTCACCGCGGTGCGCCGCAGCGACGAGGACGGCTACGACGCCGTCCAGCTCGCCTTCGGCGCGGACAAGGAGAAGCACCTCAGCGGCGGCGAGCTCGGCCACCTCAAGAAGGCCGGCGTCGCCCCGCACCGCCACCTGGTCGAGTTCCGCGGCGAGGGCGAGGAGCTCAGCGTCGGCGACACGGTCACCGTGGACAGCTTCGAGGAGGGCCAGAAGATCAAGGTCGCCGGCGTGACCAAGGGGAAGGGCTTCCAGGGCACGGTCAAGCGCCACAACTTCAGCCGCGGCCCGGTCACCCACGGCTCCCACAACGTCCGCGCTCCGGGCTCGATCGGCGCCTCGGCCTGGCCGGCCCGTGTCTTCAAGGGAATCCGTGGCCCGGGCCAGATGGGCAACAAGCGCGCTACCCAGCGCGGCCTGACCGTCGTGCGCGTCGATTCCGGCGACAACCTGCTCCTCGTTCGCGGTGCTGTTCCCGGCGCCAAGGGCGGCGTGGTGGAGGTACGCAGCGATGGCTGACGCTCCCGTCCTGGGCTCCACCGGCAAGGTCACCCTCGACGCCGAGGTCTTCGGTGCCGGCCTGAACCGCACCCTGATCCACGAGTCGGTCCGCGCCGAGCTGAACGCCAGGCGGCAGGGAACCGCGGCCACCAAGACCCGCGGCGAGGTCCGCGGCGGCGGCGCCAAGCCCTGGCGCCAGAAGGGAACCGGCCGCGCCCGCGCCGGTTCGAACCGTTCCCCGATCTGGACCGGCGGCGGCACGATCTTCGGGCCCGAGCCGCGCCACTACCTCTCCAAGGTCAACCGCAAGGAGCGCCGCGCGGCGATGCGCAGCGCTCTCTCGGTGCACGCCGGCCGCGACTCGGTCGCCGTGCTCGACGTCTCCGCCTTCCAGACCCCCTCGACGAAGGGCGCCGCGGCGCTGATCGACGGCTGGAAGGCCGACGGCCCGGTGCTGGTGATCCTCGGGGCCGACGAAGGCCAGGCGGCCCTCTCCTTCCGCAACCTTCCCGTGGCCACGGTGACCCCGGCCTCCGAGGTCGGCGTTTCCGACGTGGTTCGCGCCGGCCGGATCCTGGCCAGCGAGGCGGCCCTGGCCGAGCTGACCGGCCGGCTGGGCCGCGTGAGCCGCGAGAGCGAGGCGGCGGCCTGATGGAGCACACCGACGTGATCATCCGGCCGATCATCAGCGAGAAGAGCTACGTGCTCGCCTCCAACGACCGCTACACCTTCCGCGTCCATCCCGACGCCCACAAGACGGAGATCCGCCAGGCGGTGGAGAGCCTCTTCGACGTCGGCGTGGTCGACGTACGCACCCTCTGGGTCAAGCCCAAGCCCAAGCGCCGCGGATACACCTCCGGGCAGACCCGCCGCTGGAAGAAGGCGATCGTCCAGGTGCGCGCCGGCGACTCGATCCCGGTCTTCCAGGGCCTGGCGGAGCTTGAGGGGTGAGCTGAGCGATGGCGATCAGGAAGCCCAAGCCCACCAGCCCCGGCCAGCGCTTTGCCACCTACTCCGATTTCGCGGAGGTCACCCGGGACCGCCCGGAGAAGAGCCTCGTGGAGGGCAAGAAGCGCAGCGGCGGCCGCAACTCCAACGGCCGCAAGACCTCCCGCCATCGCGGCGGCGGCGCCAAGCGCCTGTACCGCAAGGTCGACTTCAAGCGCCGCAAGGACGGCGTGCC
>CAIKSH010000232.1 GCA_903830015.1 uncultured Solirubrobacterales bacterium
ACGCTCGCCTTCCCGGTGCCAAAGCCGCTGCCGCCGTTGAAGCCGAACCAGCCGAACCACAGCAGCCCCGCTCCGAGGAGCACGTACATCGCGTTGTGGGGGAGAAGGGCCTGGCGGCCGTAGTCGCGGCGGGCGCCCACCACCAGCGCGGCGGCCAGCGCGGAGAAGCCGGAGGCCATCTCCACCGGGATGCCTCCCGCAAAGTCGAGCGTGCCCTTCGCCTGGAGCCAGCCCCCGCCGAAGGCCCAGTGGGCCAGGACGGCGTAGACCAGCACCGACCAGAGCGCGGCGAAGAGCAGGAAGGGCCCGAACCTCATCCGCTCGACGACGGCGCCGCAGACCAGCGCCGTGGTGATGATGCAGAACGTGGCCTGGAAGGCCATGAAGACGAGGCCGGGGATGGCCAGCCCCTCGCGGGGCTCGAAGCCGACCCCGTTCAGGAAGACGTTCCCCAGGCCCCCGATGATCGGCCCGTCGCCGTCAAAGGCCAGCGAGTAGCCGACGGCCGCCCAGGTGATCGTGGCGATGGCCAGCGCGGCGGCGCACATCATGAAGGTGTTGAGGGTGTTCTTGGACCGGACCAGCCCGGCGTAGAAGAGGCCGAGGGCCGGAGTCATCAAGAGCACCAGGGCGGTGGCCACGAGCATCCATGCGGTATCTCCGGAGTCGATCCCGGCAGGCATCAGGAGCCCACCGGCGTGACGGCGCTCTTGTCCTCCTGGCCCGAACGGATGCGGACCACCCTCTCGAGGGGGATGACGAAGACCTTTCCGTCCCCGACCTCGCCGGTCCGGGCCCCGTCGCAGAGCGCTTTGACGGTCGGGTCGACGAACTCGTCGGAGACGGCGATCTCGATCCTGACCTTCTCGGAGAGGCCCATCTGGACCCTGGTTCCCCGGTAGGTCTCCACGCGGTCCAGCTCGCCGCCGTGGCCCTGAACGCGGCTCATCGACAGGCCCCTGACCTCAGCGTGGTAGAGCGCCTCGAGCACCGCATTGGTGCGCTCCGGCCTGACGATGCCGATGACCATCTTCATCTGCGGTTCCTTCCCTCGCTCCCGCCGCGGCACACCATGGAGATGGTCCGCGGCCCGGTGGCCGATCATTCAGGCAGCGCGACCTGGCGTCGTTCGACCGCTGTCCAACTGTCCCGGCGCGCACTTGTCCAGCGGTCGAAACGCGGAGCCTGCGGGTGAATCGGGCCTGCTCAGCCGAGCGACGAAGCCAGCCGCCGGGCCGCGGCCTGGCCGGCCAGCCACGCTCCATCCATCGTGGAGGGGCGGGCGAAGCTCGTGTGCTCGCCGGCGAGTACCAACCTTCCCGCCGGCCGGCCCAGGACGGTGCGCCACGAGGCGTCGGTGCCGGGAGCAAGGTGCGAGTAGGTGCCGCGGGCGAAGGGATCGGACCGCCAGGCGGTGGAGAGCGTCTCCTGCGGCGTCGCCTGGTCGCCGAAGCCTGAGCGAAGGCTTCGGACCACCTCCTCGGAGGTCGTGCCTGCCCTCTCGAGTTCCGCGGCCCAGCTGCCGCCGGTGAAGCCGACGGCCAGCGGGGTGCCGGTGACCCGGGCGAGCTCGAAGGCGGCCACCGTGCGCGCGAGCGGTTCGCCGACGGTTCCGAGCGACTGGATGTCCTGCGGCCACCAGGCCGAGCCGTAGGAGAGGAAGGTCTTCTCGAGCAGGCCGAAACCGATTCCCGAGATCGCGCGGCGCTGGCGCGCGGGCAGCGGCGGGTCGAACCGGATTGACTGCGCCTTGAGCACCCCGAGGGGAACGGTGACCACGCAGCCGTCGGCGGCGATCGTCTCGCCCGATGCCGTGACTACCCGCACGCCGCGGCCGTCGCGCGAGACGGTCTTGACCTCGACTCCGGTCCGCGCCTCGAGCGCGGAGGCGACGTTGGGACCGGGATCGAGGCGGTGGCCCGCGATCGTCACGCTGCCTTGATCGAACGTCTCGAGGCCGTTGAGGCACCGCAGGAGCGTGCTCTTGCCGCTGCCCGACGGTCC
>CAIKSH010000233.1 GCA_903830015.1 uncultured Solirubrobacterales bacterium
CAGCACCCAGAGGAAGTTCTTGTTGACGATGTTGGCCTCGTACTCGAGCCCTTCCCCGGCGAGCGTCCCGTTGACGTGCTCGCGGTAGGTGGCGCTGGCGTCGAGCCGCTGCTGGCACTCGCTCTGGGCGCCCTGGCAGGTGGAGCAGATGTTCATCATCAGGTCGGCCCCCTCGACCTGCTGGGCCAGCGCGAAGGTGCGGGCGTTGAGCGTGTCGGCGAGCTCCTGGCTGTGCTCGGCGATGACGCCGGCCCCGCAGCAGCTGGCGCGATCGAGCTCGACGAGCTCGATGTCCAGGAGCGGGGCGACCTTCTCCATCGAACCGTGCAGCTCCGGGGTGAAGCCACGGCTCACGCAGCCGGGCCAGTAGGCAACCTTCATCTTCCCTTCCTTCCTCAGGCGCTCGAGCCTTCGCCGCCGGCCGGGGTGACCGGGGCCTCCTCCAGCGCTTCGGTGACGACGTCCTCGGCGACCTTCTCCAGGACGCCCTCGGCACCGGGCGGCTCGGCGTTGTCCTCGTCGGTTCCCTCGATGTAGAGGTTGAACTCGATGCCGCCGTCGCGGCTCTCGACGCTCTCGAAGATCTCCTTGACCCCCTCGGGCGCCTTGTGGCTGTGCAGGAGGGCCTTCTGCGGGGTGACCTTTCCGCGCAGCAGCGCGGTGACGACGACCGGGAGCGAGCTGATCAGCTCCGGCACGGCGCGCGGGTGGAACTTGCCGCCGTAGGAGTCGGGGAGCAGGTCGGCTTCGTGGAGGACGCCGTTCTTCTGGATGTTCTTGACGAAGGCCATCTCGTGGCGCTCGCCGTTGTTGCGGTCCTTGATGTCGTAGACGTTCCCGGAGATCCGCCGCAGCCTCATGATCTGGTTCATCGGGGCGACGCCCTTGGGGCAGGCCTCGATGCACTTGAAGCAGTGGGTGCAGTCGTAGATGCCGTGCTTGTCCTCGGAGAGGTACTTGAGGCGCTCCTTGTGGGCCGCGTCGCGCGGATCGCCGACGAAGCGGTAGCTCTTGGCCAGGGCGGCCGGGCCGATGAAGAGCGGGTCGACCTCCATCGAGAGGCAGTCCGAAACGCAGGCGCCACACTGGATGCAGGCCATCGACTGGGTGATGTCGATCATCGACTCGCGCGGCACTATGTACTCGCGCTCGGGAACCGGCTCCTTGGGGATCAGCCACGGCGTGATCTGCTGGACCTTCTTCCAGTGGACCGCGTCCATGTCGACGATCAGGTCACGGATGACCGGCATGTTGCCCATCGGCTCGACCTCGATCACGCCGTCCTTGGCGCTCTCCAGCGCCTTGTCCAGGTGGGTGTGGCAGGCGAGGCCCGGCTGGCCGTTGATCCTCACCCCGCAGGAGCCGCAGATCGCCGCCCGGCACGAGCAGCGCACGCCGATCGAGCCGTCCTGTTCGTTGCGGGCCTGGAGGATTCCCTCGAGGACCGAGCGATGGGGCTCGAGGTCGACGGTGTGCTCGTCCCAGTAGGGGGGCTCACCCGACTGCGGGTCGTAGCGGCGGATCTTGAGCGTGAATTCGGCCATGGTCTGGGTATCGGTCCTCTAGTAGGTGCGCTCTTCGGGCTGCCACTGGGTGATGGTGACCGGCGAGTAGGAGATGTGGGGCTCCTCGCCGCCATTGCGCGAGACGTCGATGTGCTTGAGCCACTCCTCGTCGTTACGCTCGGGGTAGTCGGTGCGGAACTGCGCCCCGCGCGACTCCTTGCGCTCGAGCGAGGCCATCACGATCGCCTCCGAGCAGTCGAGCATGTAGTCGAGCTCGATCGCCCCGAGGACGTCCTGGTTGAAGACCGTCCCCTTGTCGTCG
>CAIKSH010000234.1 GCA_903830015.1 uncultured Solirubrobacterales bacterium
GGGGTGGGAACAGATTGTCGAGAGGGCCGCGATCCTCGCCCGGGCCGCGACCCTCATCGACGTTCCGGTCGTGGTGACCGAGCAGTACCCGAAGGGGCTGGGCCCGACCGTGGGCCCGATCGCCGAAGCGCTTCCTGGCTTCGAGCCCCTGGTGAAAACCAGCTTTCCGGCAACCGGCGCCGAAGGCTTCGACCTCGGCGGCCGCGACCAGGCGGTCCTCTGCGGTGTCGAGACCCACGTCTGCGTCCAGCAGAGCGCCCTCGAGCTTCTCGATCGGGGAGTAGCCGTCCAGCTGGCGATCGACGCCACCGGTTCGCGCCATGCGGTCGACCGTGACGCCGCCCTGTCCCGGATGGAGATGGCGGGAGTGGCACCGACGACCGCCGAAGCGGTCGGCTTCGAGCTCCTCGGGTCGGCCGACGCGGAAGGCTTTCGCGAGTTCCAGGGGATGATCAGGTGAGCCGGCCCGGGTTCATCCTCCTCGAGGACGGCTCGCGGTTTGAAGGCGAGCTGTGCGGTGCCGAGTCGGCCGGCTGCGGGGAGATGGTCTTCACCACCGGGATGAGCGGCTACCAGGAGTCGGTCACCGACCCCTCGTTCGCCGGCCAGGTCCTCGCCTTCACCTACCCGCAGGTTGGCAACTACGGCGTCAGTGCCGCGGCCATGGAAAGCGACCGGGTCCACGTGCGCGGCGTAGTCATGCGTGAAGCGGTGAACCGCGACGACGCGCCCGCGGCCGAGGCCGGCTGGCTCGACTGGCTCACGGCGAACGGGGTGCCGGCGATCACCGGCGTCGACACGAGGTCGCTGGTTCGCCACCTGCGCAGCCGCGGCTCGATGCGGGGCGGGATCTTCGGGGCCTCCGATTCCGGTGCCGCGGCGGCCGTCGAAGCCGAGCCGGTGATGGATGGCCGGGACCTGGCGAGGAAGGTGGGCCCCGAAGGGGTGGTCCACGAAGGCCAGGGCGGGTCGGGGCCCCACGTGGCGGCTATCGACACCGGCATCAAGCGGTCGATCGTCGACCAGCTGGTCGCCCGCGGGGTGCGGCTCGACCTTCATCCGCCGGGGGTTACCCCGGAAGAGCTCCTGGCCGGAGATCCGGACGCCGTCTTTCTCGCCAACGGCCCCGGCGACCCGGCCGCGCTGGGCTACGTGGTCGAGACGGTGCGCGGCGTAATCGGCCGCAAGCCGGTGTTCGGCATTTGCCTGGGCCACCAGCTCTGCTGCCGGGCCCTGGGCCTTGAGACCTTCAAGCTCCCGTTCGGCCACCGGGGAGCCAACCACCCGGTCAAGGACCTCGAGACCGGTCGAATCGAGATCACCTCACAGAACCACGGCTTCGCCGTCGCCGCCCCGGACGGCGGCCTGCGGGTCGAAAGCGACGAGCCGGTCCGCTGGGAGACGGCCTTCGGCGCCGCCGAGCTAAGCCACGTGAACCTGTATGACCGCACGGTCGAAGGGCTGCGCCTGCTCGACGTGCCGGGGGCAACGGTCCAGTACCACCCTGAGGCCGGGCCCGGGCCGCACGACTCGCTCTATCTCTTCGACCGCTTCATCGACCAGGTCGCCGCCGCCTGATGCCGCGCCGGGACGACATCCAGCGGATCATGATCATCGGCTCCGGACCGATCATCATCGGTCAGGCCGCAGAGTTCGATTACTCGGGCGTCCAGGCGTGCAAGGTGCTGCGCGAGGAGGGCTACGAGGTCGTGCTCGTCAACTCCAACCCGGCGACGATCATGACCGACCCCGAGTTTGCCGACGCCACCTACGTCGAGCCGCTGCTCCCGGGCCCGGTCGCCGCCGTGATCGAGAAGGAACGGCCCGACGCCCTGCTTCCCACGCTCGGGGGCCAGACCGCCCTCAACCTGGCCAAGGCGCTGGCCGAGGACGGCACGCTGGAGCGGTACGGGGTGGAGCTGATCGGGGCCGACTACGAGGCGATCGACCGGGCCGAGGACCGCGAACGGTTCCGGGAGACGATGGAGGGCGCCGGACTGAAGATGCCGGCCAGCGCGATCGCGACCTCGATCGAGGAGGCCCGCGGGCAGCTGGAACGGGTTGGGCTCCCGGCGATCATCCGGCCCGCATTCACCCTCGGAGGGCGTGGGGGAGGGATCGCCCGCAGCCCCGAGGAGTTCGACGAGATCGTGGCCCGGGGCATCGAGGCATCCCCGATAGGCCAGGTCCTGGTCGATCAGTCGGTCCTGGGCTGGGGTGAGTTCGAGCTGGAGGTGATGCGCGACGGCGCCGACAACTGCGTGATCGTCTGCTCGATCGAAAACATCGACCCGATGGGTGTTCACACCGGCGACTCGGTGACCGTGGCGCCCCAGCAGACCCTGCCGGACGAGCTCTACCAGCAGCTTCGCGACCAGGCGCTGACCGTCATACGCGCCGTGGGCGTCGAGACCGGCGGCTCGAACGTTCAGTTCGCCGTCGAGCCGGCCAGCGGGGAGATCCTGGTCATCGAGATGAACCCCCGCGTCTCGCGCTCCTCGGCGCTGGCCTCGAAGGCCACCGGGTTCCCGATCGCCAAGATCGCTGCCCGGCTCGCCGTCGGCTACACGCTCGACGAGATCCCCAACGACATAACC
>CAIKSH010000235.1 GCA_903830015.1 uncultured Solirubrobacterales bacterium
CGGCTTGCCCTGCGACTTCAGGATCCCGTAGTCGCGCAGGTACTGCTCTTTCTCCTGCTTGTTCATGCCGTGACGCTCTCCTCACGGAGCTTCTCGGGCGGCTCGGCCTTGACCCACGGCGGGGCGGTGGTTCCGAGCTTGGCCACGAGGTAGAGGTGGAAGCCCATCAGGGCGGCAATGGCGCCGGGCACGAGGAGCATGTGTATGGCGTAGAACCGCGAGAGCGTCGTGGCCCCGAAGTACGGCCCGGCTCTCAGGAATTCGGAGAGGTAGGGACCGACGATCGGGCCGGTGCCGTTGATATTCACGCCGACGATTGTCGCCCAGTAGGAGCGCTGGTCGAAGGGCAGCAGGTAGCCGGTGAAGGCCATCGTCATGGTCAGCACCAGGAGCACCACGCCGATTACCCAGTTGAGCTCGCGCGGATACTTGTAGGCGCCGAAGAAGAAGGTGCGGCCCATGTGCAGGAAGATCAGGATCACCATCACCGACGAGCCCCACTTGTGCATCGCGTGGACGAACTCGCCGAGGAAGACCTCGTTGTTGATGTAGCGGATCGACTCGTAGGCGCGGGTGGCCGACGGGTCGTAGTACATGGCCAGGAAGACGCCGGTCACCGCCTGGGAGAGGAAGGCGAACATCGTCGCCGAGCCGAGCGTGTAGAACCAGTTGGTCCCCTTGGGGACCTTGCGGAACATCATCCAGCGGGCACCGCCGGCGAGCGAGGTGCGCTCGTCGATCCAGTCCACGGTGGAGGCTCCGGCCTCGAGGGCGTGCTCCTTGAGGTCCTCCGGACCGGTCTTCTTGCCCGGCCGCTTGGGCTTGGGGTTGATCCGGTCGGGGATCGGGGGGGCGGGAAGCTTTAGTTTCGGCATCGTCGGTTACCCCTACGTGTTCGGGAGCTTGCGCATCGAGGGACGGGACGGGTACAGGTACTGGCCTACGCCGTCGAGCGGCTCGCCCGGGTCACGCGGCGAGAAGCGGCGCAGTTCGCTGTTGACCGAGAACCGGCGGCCGATGAAGACGGTGTCGCCCTCGACCTGGGTGTAGAAGCGGTCCAGCGGCCGGACCGGCGGCCCGCCGGTCACCTTCCCGACGAAGTCGTAGACGCCGCCGTGGCAGGGGCAGATGAAGCGCTGGGCGGCCGCCGTGAAACGCACCGGGCAGCCCAGGTGCATGCAGAGCGTGGAGACGGCGATGAACTTGTTGTATTCGTCGGGCTTCTCGGTGTCGACGTTGGGGTTGTACTTGCGCATGTAGACCGTCGACTTGCCGGCGTCCCCGATCCCCTGGGTGAGGGTGATGGTGCGCGGCACGTAGGTGTCCTCGCTGAACTCGCCGATCTTCCCGACCGCCTGCCAGGGCTGCTCCTCTTCCTTGAACACCGGGCCCATGGCGAAGCCGAGGGCCGGCAGGATGATCGCCGCGCCGGCGACCGCGCCGGCGGCCTGGCCGCCGATCACCATCGCCCGCCGGCGGGTGACCGTCTCACCCTCGAAGGCGCCAGGGATCTGGCGGTCGGTCGTGTACTTGCTCTTGGGTTCTTTTCGGTCGGCCACGATGGGGTCGGACTGCTCGCCCTCGGGGGCGAACAGTACCGCTGATGAATCTTACGACGCGGCGCGCCCGAAAGCCTTTCGCGTCAGCGCGCAGGCGCCAAATCGCCGCGTTCCTGGCGCGCGGCATCGCACAGCGCGCCGGCCGCGCCGGGCTGCCCCGAGCGGGCCTCCTGCCAGGCCTGCGAGAGGCTCTCCGAACGGCCCCAGCCGATACCGGTGGCGCCGGCCTCCCAGGCGGCCTCGGCGAGCTCCTCGTCACCGGCCGCCGCGGCGTGGGCGCAGCAGGCGATGACCTCGGCCAGCTCGGCCACGGCCTCCAGGTTGCCGGCCTGCGCCAGCCCGGCCAGGCCGAGGGCGTAGAGGCGGTCACCGCCGAGCAGGGCGAGATCGCGGTCGCCGGGCTCGAAGAGCCGCGGGCAGCCGCGGTGGAGCAGGTAGCCCTCGCGCACCGCCTCGACCGAGAGGGCGATCGCGGCGGGGTCAGCTCCGGCGCGGGGGCCGGATGCGGCGAGCTCGCCCCAGGCGGCGCCCTGCACCGGCTCGTCGACGAGGGCTCCGGCCAGCAGGCCGCCCTCCTCGCGAACCGCCGTGGCCACGGCGGCCAGCGGCCCGCTCACGCCACCTCGGCGAAGGCTGCCCCCGCCGCCTCGATGGTCAGGTCCAGCTGGCCCGAGTCGTGGACGATCGAGGGGAACCAGGCCTCGAACTGCGAGGGCGGCGGGTAGACCCCGCGGGCCAGCAGCTCGCGGCACCAGGCGCCGTGGCGTTCGGTGTCGCAGGCCTGGGCGCCGGCATAGTCGGTTACCGGCCGGTCGCTGAAGAAGACGGTGACCAGCCCGGTGACCTCGACGACCTCGACCGGGACGTCGGCCGAGGCGGCCGCCTCGCGCAGGCCGTCGGCGAGGGTCTCGGTGGTGGAGGCCAGGCGCGCGTAGGCGGCCTCGTCATGCTGGCGCCGCGGGGCCAGCCCGGCGGCCGCGGCGAGCGGGTTGCCGCTCAGCGTGCCGGCCTGGTAGACGTCGCCGGCCGGCGCGACGAGCTCCATCAGCTCGCGAGAGCCACCGTAGGCCGCGGCGGGAAGGCCGCCGCCGAGGATCTTGCCGACGACGGTGAGGTCGGGGATCACGCCGGCGAGCTCCTGGACGCCTCCCGGGGCCACGCGGAAGCCGGAGATCACCTCGTCGAAGACCAGCAGGGCGCCGCTCTCGTCGGCCAGCTCGCGCAGGAGCTCGAGGAAACCCTCGCGCGGGGGCACGAGGCCCATGTTGGCCGGGTAGGGCTCGACGAGGATCGCCGCCAGCTCGTTGGCGGCGACCGCCTCGCGGACGGCGTCCGGGTCGTTCCACGGCACGACGACGGTGGCCGCGGTGGCCGCCTCGGGAACGCCGGGGCTGGTCGGCAGCGACTGGGTGGCCATACCGCTCCCGGCCTGGGCGAGCAGGCCGTCGAGGTGGCCGTGGTAGGCGCCGGCGAACTTGAGCAGCGTCGTGCGGCCGGTGGCCGCGCGGGCCAGGCGGATCGCGCTCATCGCCGCCTCGGTGCCCGAGCTGGTCATGCGGAGCATCTCGATCGCGGGCACGCGGCGGGAGACCTCCTCGGCGAGGTCGACCTCGAGGGCGGTCGGCGCGCCGAAAGTGGTGCCGTCGGCGGCTACCTCGTCGATCGCCGCCACCACCGCGGGGTTGGCGTGGCCAAGGATCAGCGGGCCCCACGAGCAGACGTAGTCCACGTAGGTGTTGCCGTCGACGTCGGTTATCTCGGCGCCGGCGCCGCGCTCGATGAAGATCGGATCGCGCCCGATCGAGCCCATGGCCCGGACCGGCGAGTTGACCCCGCCCGGGAGGTACTGCACCGCCCGCGAGTAGAGCTCCTCCGAGCGGGTGTCGCGAAGCGAGACGCCCATCTCAGACGCCGGCGTTCTCGCGTTCCCAGGTGCGGAAGTCGTCGGTGAAGTAGAGGAGGCGGACCTTCTTGAACTCGGTGCTCGAGTAGAGCGTGGCCCGCTCCTCGATCGGGAAGCGGTCGGCGATCGTGTCGAGGATCGCGTCGCACTCCTCCTTGGAGCGGCCGTGGGCCATGGTGAAGATCTGGTACGGCCAGTCCTCGTAGGTGGGCCGCTGGTAACAGTGGGAGATGCCGCGGAAGGCCGCCATCTCCGGGCCGATCTGGTCGATCTGCTCCTCGGGCACCTTCCAGACCCCCATCCCGTTGGCCGAGAAGCCGGCGCGGCGGTGGAAGAGGATCCCGGCGACCCGCCTCAGCAGCCCGCGCTCCTGCATCCCGCGCAGATGGGCGAGCAGGTCGTCGACGGGAATGCCGAGCTGGTCGGCGGCGCCGGCCCACGGCTCGGAGACCACCGGCAGCTCGCCCTGGGTGGCGACTACGACGTCGCGGTCGAACTGGTCGTAGCTCTGGCGCTCGAGCTCGACGGCCTCCTCGACCTTGCCCTGCGAGGCCAGCGAGTCGGTGTCGCCCTGCATCTCGAGGTCCATCCGGATCTTGAAGAGCTGCAGCGTCGGAAGCTGGCGGATCGACTCGGCGCCGGTCCTCTCCTGCAGGACGTCGAGCGTGCCCTGCAGGCCGAGCTGCGAGTCCTCCTCCACGGCGATGGTGAACCACATGTTGAAGTCGTGGTTGCGCAGGTAGTTGTGGGAGACGCCGGGGTGGGAGTTGACGATCTTGGCGGCGCGCCACGGGTGCTCGGGGTCGACCTTGGCGGCCACGAGCATCGAGCCGTAGCCGAAGGCGCGGGTGTCGTAGATCGGGGTGACCTGGCGGATGATGCGGTCGTCGAGAAGGCGCTGGACGTCGGCGAGCACCTCCTCCTCGGGAATGCCCATCTGCGAGGCGATCTCCGCGTACGGGCGCTCGGCGATCGGGAACGAGCCCTGCATGAGGTTGAGCAGCTCGCGGTCGCGGTCGCTGAGCGGGACGGCGGCGCCGTCCTTGCGGCTGCGGACCTTCGGCTTGGCGGCTAGTTCTCTTGAAGCCATCGGGCTGCTTCCTTGGCGTGGTAGGTGATCGTTATCCGGGCGCCGGCACGGCGAATGGCCAGGAGCGCCTCGAGGACGCACTCGCGCTCGTCGAGCGCCCCAGCCGCTGCCGCGGCCTTCACCATCGCATATTCGCCACTGACGTTGTACGCGGCGACCGGCGCGCCGGTCTCATCGGCAACGCGCCGGATCACGTCGAGGTACGGCAGCGCCGGCTTGACCATGACGATGTCGGCACCCTCGTCCAGGTCCAGGCGCACCTCGCGCAGCGCCTCGCGGGCGTTGGCGGGGTCCATCTGGTAGCCGCGGCGGTCGCCGCTGGCCGGGCTGGAGCCGGCCGCCTCGCGGAACGGGCCGTAGAAGGCCGAGGCGAACTTGGCGCTGTAGGCCATGATCGCCGCCTGGCTCAGGCCGGCGGAGTCGAGCGCCTCGCGGATGGCGCCGACGCGGCCGTCCATCATGTCGCTCGGCGCGACGATGTCGGCC
>CAIKSH010000236.1 GCA_903830015.1 uncultured Solirubrobacterales bacterium
GTCGCCGAGCTCTCCTGCATCGGCGTGATCGAGCTGATCGCGCCGCCGGCCTCGGTGGAACAGGTGGTGACCCAGGTGGCCGGCCAGCAGGTTCGTCTCGGTGAGGGCTCCTGGGGCGCCGATGCCTGGTGGTGCCCGGTCCGCCCCGACCGCGTCCTGGCCGTCACCGGCCCGGCCAACACCCGAAACCTCCGCGAGCAGATGGAGCAGGCCGCCGCGGCCGCGCCCGGGCTCTGCACGGTCACCGACCTGACCAGCTCGATGACCGCCTTCTGCTCCGCCGGGCCCCGCGCCCGCGACTGCTTCGCCCGCTACTGCGCCCTGGACCTGCGCGACCGCGAGATGCCGGTGCGCGGCTTCATGCCCGGCTCGGTCGGCCGCGTTCCGGGAATGATCCTTCGCCAGTCGCAGGACAGGTACCTGCACATCTTCGGCGCCGCGAGCGCGGAGTACATGTGGGAAATGGTGATCGACGCCGCCGAAGGGCTCGGTGGGCGGCCGGTCGGAATCGATGCGCTCGGCTCGTTGAGCGGGGCGCCGGAGGCAACAGCAAATGCGTGACCTTTTCCGCTTCAGCCGCATGTGGCGCGAGCCGCAGGAGCTCAAGGATTCCTACGACGTCGTGATCATCGGCGGCGGCTCGCACGGGCTGGCCACCGCCTACTACCTGGCCAAGAACCACGGCGTCACCGACATCTGCATCCTCGAGAAGAACTACATCGGCGCCGGCGCCTCGGGCCGCAACACGACGATCCTGCGCTCCAACTACAAGACCCCGGAGGGCGCGCGCTTCTACGACCAGTCGGTGAAGCTCTACGAGCACCTCTCGCAGGACCTCGACTTCAACCTGATGTTCTCCCAGATCGGGCACCTCACCCTCGCCCACACCGATCGCGCGATGTTCGTCATGCACGAGCGCGCCGAGGTCAACCGGCTCGAGGGGATCGACACCAAGGTCGTCGACGCCGCGCAGGTCCAGAAGATGGTGCCGGCGATGCAGGTGACCGAGGACGCCGAGTACCCGATCATGGGCGCCCTCTACCACCCGCCCGGCGGCATCATCCGCCACGACGCGGTGGTCTGGGGCTACGCGCGCGGCGCCGACCGCGGCGGCGCGGAGATCCACCAGGGCTGCGAGGTGACCGACATCCACACCGAGGGCGACCGCGTCACCGGCGTCACCGTCAACGGCGGCAAGCGGATCAACGCCGGCCAGGTCCTCTCGGCCACGGCGGGCTGGTCCTCGATCCTCTCCGACATGGTCGGCATGGAGCTGCCGATCACCACCCACATCCTGCAGGCCTTCGTGACCGAGCCGGTCAAGCCGATCCTCGACAAGGTGATCGTCTCCTCGCAGATGCACGTCTACATCTCGCAGACCGACCGCGGCGAATTCCTGATCGGCTCGGAGATCGAGCCGTGGACCACCTACCGGATGAACGGCACGCTCAACTTCCTGCAGGAGTCCACGCGGCACGCGCTGGAGCTCTTCCCGCAGCTCGAGCGCACGAGGATGCTGCGCAGCTGGGCGGGCCTCTGCGACCTGAGCCCCGACTACTCGCCGATCCTCGGCAAGACCGAGCTCGAAGGCTTCCACGTCTCGACCGGCTGGGGCACCTACGGCTTCAAGGCGGCTCCGATCGTCGGCGTCACCCTCGCCGAGCTGATCGCCACCGGCAAGACGCCGGACCTGATCGCGCCCTTCGCCGTCGAGCGGTTCTATACCGACACGCTCGTCTCGGAGCTCGGCGCGGCCGCCGTCTCGCACTGAGCAGGGCCCGGGGCCCGGCCCCGGCAACTACAAGCAGGAGGAGTGAAGGACCATGAAGAGCAGCCTTGAGATCGCCCAGGAGGCCGAACTCGAACCGATCGAGGAGATCGGCGCCAAGCTCGGGCTGGAGCCCGACGAGCTCGAGCCCTACGGCCGCTACAAGGGCAAGATCGAGCTCTCGGTCCTCGACCGGCTCGCCGACCGTCCCGACGGCAAGCTGATCTGCGTCGCCGGCATGACCCCCACCCCGGCCGGAGAGGGCAAGACCACGACCGCGGTCTCCCTCACCCAGGGCATGGGGAAGATCGGCAAGAAGCCGGTTCTCTGCCTGCGCGAGCCGTCGCTGGGCCCGGTCTTCGGGATCAAGGGCGGCGCCGCCGGCGGCGGCTACGCCCAGATCGTCCCGATGGAGGACCTCAACCTCCACTTCACCGGCGATATCCACGCCGTAGGGGCGGCCAACAACCTTCTCGCCGCGCTGCTCGACGCATCGATCCTCCACGGCAACCCCCACTCGATCGACGCCCTGCGAATCAACTGGAAGCGCGCCCTGGACATGAACGATCGCGCCCTGCGCAACGTGGTCATCGGCCTCGGCGGCCGGGCCAACGGCTACCCGCGCGAGAGCGGCTTCGACATCACCGCCGCCTCCGAGGTAATGGCCATCCTCGCCGTGGCCAGCGACCTGCAGGACCTGCGCCGCCGCCTCGGCGCGATCACCGCCGCCTACCAGTTCGACGGCACCACCCCGGTGACCGCCGACGACCTCCAGGCCGCCGGCGCCATGACCGTCCTCCTCAAGGACGCGATCAAGCCGAACCTCATCCAGACCCTCGAGGGGCAGGCCGCCCTGATGCACGCGGGGCCGTTCGCCAACATCGCCCACGGCAACAACTCGGTGATCGCCGACCGGATCGCCCTCAAGCTCGGCGACTACGTCCTCACCGAGTCGGGCTTCGGCTCGGACATGGGGATGGAGAAGTTCATGGACATCGTCTGCCGCGCCGGCGGCCTGCGGCCCAACGCCGTGGTGCTCGTAGCCACCGTGCGGGCCGTCAAGCACCACGGCGGCTTTGAGGAGGGCGGCTCGGCCGAGGATTCGCGAAAGGCCATCGAGGCCGGCATGGCCAACGTGCAGCGCCACCTCGAGCTGGTCAAGGAGTTCGGGCTGCCCTGCGTGGTGGCGGTAAACCGCCGCCCCGGCGACACCGATGAGGAGGTCCAGCTCGTCCGCCAGCTCGCGCTGGAGGCGGGAGCCTTCGGCGCCGAGCTCAACGAGGCCTTCGAGAAGGGCGGCGACGGGGCCAGCGAC
>CAIKSH010000237.1 GCA_903830015.1 uncultured Solirubrobacterales bacterium
AGCGGACCTCGCCGATCGAGCGCCACTGGCCGGAGATCGGCCGCTCGGACCGGATCAGCATCTCGACCTTGGTGCCTGCGGTGTTCTCGGTCCTGATCCGCAGGCCGTCACGGATCTTGGTCACATCACGTTTTGTCAGCTCGCCCCAGAAGGGGATCCGCAGCTCGGTCCGGGCGTTGCGGGCCCTGACCTCGTAACGGGTGGTGATCTGGCGGGGCGTGAAGTCGTGGCGGACGAGGATTGCGCCGCCGCGGGCGCCGATCGACGGTGAGCCGCCCCCGACCCTACGCGGGCGCCATCCCCGAATCCCGTTCAGGACGGTCTGGTAGCGGCCCTGCGTGAGGCCCACGAGGCGCCCGCCGACGCTGGCGCGCATTCCGGCCTGGCTGCTCGTGGAGCCCACCGAGGTGATCGCCCGGCCCTCGCTGTCCACGAAGCGGGCCGGCTCCAGGCCTCCGTAACCGATCCGGTTGATCGGGGTGATCAGCGCCGCCGAGTATCGCGGGTTGCTCACCGTCAGCCGGCGGCGCTCCCCGTCCCACCAGCTCCATCCGCCGGGAGTGCGTCCGGGCGGCCCGACCTGGGCGAGCGCCGCCGTCGAGGCATGCGCTCCCAGCCGCGCGTCGGTGATCTGGTTGGCCACGTCGGGATCCATGTCCGAGAGCGGACGGATCCCGTAACGGGTTGACTTCTTAAGCCCCTTCTCGACCAGCCACTGGTAGCGGTCGAGCGCCCGGTAGAGGAGCCAGCGGGCGCGTCGGCGGTCGGCCTCGCCGACGAGGTGGCGGCTCGAGGACATGGTGGTGAGGCCCTCGACGCACCAGGCGAAGTAGGCGACCATCTGCCAGCGCTCGTAGCCGCGACCGGAATCCCAGTTCGGCCAGCCGTCGTGCATCCACTCCCCGGTGATTATCCGCCGGGCCCACCTGCGCACCTTGGCCTCCTGGCCGGAAGGCAGGCGCTTCATCCCGCGCCGCAGCATCTCATCGTAGGCGTCGAAGCCGCTGAAGATCACCGAGGCGTACTCGGTGGAGCTGGTCTGGTTTATCGGCGCCGAGGCCGGCTCGGCCGGCGAGTAGTTGAGGCCCAGGCCGCTGGTCAGGTTCGGGAGGATGTACCCCGGCATCGGCCGGCGCATGCCGTTTACGAAGGCCACCAGGTAGGCGCGGGCCTGGCGCATCGACTCGCCCCACTGGCCGGTAACGCGGGCGGTGGCCAGCCAGGCACCGATCTGCCAGTTGACCTGGTTGACCTCGACGCTCGGGTAGGTGAACCGCGGCCCCCGCGCCACCGCGTAGACCTTCCGTGCGATCTCCTGCTCGAGTTCGCGGGGGAGCGCGCCGCTCTTCACCGCCAGGCCGAGCGCCGACATCGCCTCGTTCGAGATCGCCACGTGCTGCGTGCCCGGCTCGTCGGAGGTGCCCGAGGTGAAGCCCGGTGCGTGCGGGTGGGTGGAATTCGGGTTGCGGGCGTCGGACATACTCGTGATGTAGGTCGGCCAGGTGATCAGCTGGCGGGCGAGCGGCTCGATCCGCTCGTCCTTTCGGGAAGGTCCCTCGTAGCGGGCGATCCGCGCGTTGGAGAAGAGGGTGAGCATGCTCACCGTCTTGCGGAAGGGGAAGCCGGAGTAGTACTGCTGGCGCTTTTTCCAGTACTGCTCCATGCGCTGGGTCACGCCGTCGGCGTAGGTCCACAGCCGGCTCGGGTCGCCGGGGCCGGCCGACGCCGAGGCGGGCAGGGCGAGCAATACCGTCGCGGCCGCCGTGGCCGCTGCACTGCGTAGGAGCACGACCTAGACGTTACGGGGCAGGCAGGCGTGGGGCGCCGCTAGCCGCCCGACGGGGTGCCACGGGCGAGGAAGGCGTCGAGCCGCTCCCACGTTTCGCGCATCCCGTCGAGCATCCGCTCGTCGGCGAGACGCCGGTCCCGGATCTCGATGCTCTCCACGCGGCTCTCCCCGCTGACCAGCGTGCCGCCCTCCGAGGCCTCGAACTCGAGGGTGTCGACGGTGGTCACCCCGGGCTCGCCCTCGAAGGCCCAGGTGCTCACGAGTCGGCGCGCTGGCTTCACCTCGAGGAACTCGCCGTGGAAGCGGAACTCCGTGCCGTCGTCGTTGCTGGATACGTAACGGTGCCGGCCGCCGGCCCGAAGGTTGACCTCGCACTCGTCGAGGGTGTTCCTCGCCGGGCCCCACCAGTGCTTCAGCTGCTCGGGGGTGGTCCAGGCCGCGAAGACGGCTTCCGGAGGCGCGGCGAACCAGCGCCGGAAGCGCATCACCGGCTCGCCGGCCGGCGCCTCGATACCGAGGGCGGCTCCGGCCATTTTCAGGTCGCCTTCCGCCTGTGCCGGCGGCGCTTCTTCTTCTTGTAGAGGTCGGGCATGGGGAAGGGGACGGCGGCGGCGGTGGCCTCGTAGGCCAGCCGCTTCTTCTGGACCTGCCCGGCGATCCGCCTGAGGTTTTCGCGCTCCTCGGGAGTTAGCCGTCCCGGGCGAAGGCGGCTGCGCGTCAGCGCCCGGCGCGCCTGCTGGCGGTCCCTGCGGTCGATGGCCAGGTAGTGGTCGATCACGACGCGGGCGACGCCGAGAACCACGAGCCACGGAGCGAGCTTTCTCATCCCGGTCAGCCTACCGCCGGGATCGAGGAGAGCCATGCCGGCACCCGGCGGCCGGAAGGCGCCGTCCTGGACAACGGAATGCTTGCTGCCGGCACCGGCCAACCTGCGCACCGGGCCCTCCTTACTGTTACTTTTTCCGTGTGTTCAGGGGAGCCGGTGCCCGGTCAACCTTTTACGTGTCGTTCGCGCTCGTGGCCTGCTCGGCGGCGCTGGTTGCCGGCTGCGGGGGCTCGGATAGCGCCGAGAAGCCGCAGAGCGCTTCGGGCGGCTCGCCGACCTCCGGGCAGGGCGGGGACCTGGTGCAGCCCGAGGCGGCCAAGGCGATCAACAACCCGCGTCCTGCCGACAAGTGCACCAACCAGCGCAGCAACGAGGAGATCTGCTCGGACTACA